>DAOTXI010000070.1:0-2018 GCA_034435475.1 Anaerolineales bacterium | reverse complement strand
ACTCTGTCGCCTTTATCAGCATCGAAGTGGTGTTGTGGGGCATCATCGGTTTGCTGCGTTCGATCTTAAGCGCCCAGGAAATTTCCGGCAGCGCATCCAACCTTGCTTCGGCATTGGCGCTCATCTTTGTAGGCGTGCCGATCTTCCTCATCCACTGGTTTTGGGCGCAGAATGTTTCAAGCAAAGACACCGAGGAAAATTCTGCCAGCGTGCGCGCGATCTTCCTCTACGGAATTTTGATCGGCACCTTGATTCCCGCTGTTCAAAACCTGCTGGCGTTCATCAACCGCACCCTGTTGACCACGGCGAAACTCTCCGAATACCGCGCCGTCATCGGCGGTTCGCAATCCTGGCTGGATAATCTCATCGCCCTCGTGGTCAACCTGCTCATTGCCGCCTATTTTTGGAACATCCTCAAAGCGAATTGGTCGAAACTCTCCGAGCCGGAGAACTTCGTTGAGATCAGGCGGCTGTATCGTTTCGTTTGGGTTCTGTATGGTTTGTTGCTTGTCATCTATGGCGTTCAGCAAGCCCTCAGTTATGCCTTCACCTTCCCCACTGCAGTGTTGGGAGATGTTGGGAGGGAGACAGCGATCAATGCGATGGCGTTGATGTTTGTCGGCTCCCCGATCTGGTACTACGCCTGGCGGCTCTTGCAGGACAGGTTGGCTGATTCTGCCGAGCGGGAGTCTTATCTTCGCCTTGGGCTTCTTTATCTTCTGACGTTGAGCGGCTCGATTGTCTCTCTTGTCTCCGGCGCAAATTTGCTTTATTTCATCCTGGTTCAATTGCTGGGCGAAGGCGACGCCTGGCTGGAGTTCCTCCGTCAACTCGGCGGACCCATCTCCATCGGTCTGCCGATGGGCGTGGTCTGGGGATATTACGGCAAATGGTTGAACCGGCAGTTTGCCTTCGATGAAAACCTTCCGCGCCGCGAAGGCAAGCGCAGACTCTTTTATTACGTCCTTTCCTTCCTCGGTCTGACAGCGACCGTGGCGGGGCTTATCTCCCTCTTCTCCGTCTTGATTGATTTGCTTTTGGACATTTGCTATCTCAGTTCAAGCGGTATCGTCGAGCCCTTCTCCGGTTCGATTGCCACGCTGCTGGTTGGTCTGCCGGTCTGGTTGATGACGTGGAATCCCGTGCAGGCTCAGGCAACTGGGGAAGGCGGCTCAGGCGATCACGCGCGGCGTTCGGTTGTGCGTAAGTCGTATCTTTATCTTGTCCTGTTCGCCTCGGTCATCGGTGGAATGATCACCGCCGGGACTTTGGTCTTTCAGTTGATCAGCGCGGTTTTAGGCGAAAGCGACCCCGACCTTTGGAGGATCATCCTCAACAACCTGATGGGGTTGATTGTTTTCATCGTGATGCTGGCGTACCATCTCAACGCCCTGCGCAGAGACGGTTTGGTCCGCACCGATGCGCTCGAGGAGAAGCAGTCTCATTTCCATGTGGTGGTTTTCGATCATGACGGGAAGTTTGGCGAGGCGGTCAAATCGGCGTTTACGAAACGGGCCCCATCCGTTCCGGTGACGGTAGTGAGCGTGAACGAAATCCCGGCTGATTTGAAAGCGGATGCGGTCGTGCTGCCCGGCTCGCTGGCAGTCAATACGCCAGAGAAGCTCGAGGCGTGGATCAGGTCATTTAATGGCAACAAGCTCATCGTCAGCGATGAGGCGGCGGGCGTGTTTTGGATGAATGATTCGGAGCAGGCAGCGGATTCGGCGAAGTCCATGGCGGAAGGGCAGGACATCCGCCCGCAATCCTCCAAGCGGACGACTTCGATCTGGACGTATGTGGCGTATGTCTTTGCGGCGTTGTTCGCCTGCCAGTTGTTGTTGGGGTTGTTGCTGTTCGGGGTTTCGATGGTGACGGGGTTCTGATTGTTCAATGTCATTGCGAGGGCGTAGCCCGAAGCAATCTTCAATCTTCAGGAGATTGCTTCGCCGCAAGAGCAAGTGCGCGCCTCGCAATGACAGAATACTTAATGATATACTTTCAAAAATTATTCATCACAT
>DAOTXI010000069.1:0-1785 GCA_034435475.1 Anaerolineales bacterium | reverse complement strand
ACAAGGATGGGGATCACGAGAAAGCGTAATAGAAAACCGAAGTAAGTCATGGTAGTTTGTTAGTCTTTTGATTTGATAGTTTGATAGTTGGATAGTTTGGTAGTTTGATGGTCTGGTAGTCTAGTAGTCTAGTAGCCTATTAGCCATTTGCCTGCTCCCTGATAACTCCTTACTGATAACTATTCCCTATTCTCTACTCTTCTCCACACTTTCATCCTCACGCCTGGTCTGGGTTCGAGGGTCGCGCCCATGTATGCATGGATTTTGTGACCGGTGAATTCAAATGTGAAATTTTTGAGCAGGTATGCAAGCACAATCCGCGCCTCTGCCTGACCAAACGCCGCGCCAATGCACGCCCGTGGACCCCCGCCGAATGGAATGTAGCTCATGGGCGGGGTTTTGCGTCCGTGCGCGAAACGCTCGGGGCAGAACTGCCCGGCATTTTCCCAAATTTCAGGATCGCGGTGGGTGAGGTAGATGGAATAAAACATGCGCTCTCCCGCAGGGACGCTGCCCTCCGCAAACTCGATCTCTTCCGCCACGCGGCGGTTGCCAATATGAATGGGCGGATACAGCCGCAGCGATTCCTTGATGGCGTTATCCAGCAGGGCGTGTTTGTCTTCTGCGCGGTCAACCTCCTGCACCACTTTTTTGTGGATGTCGGGATGCTGTCCGAGCAAAGCAAACGTCCATGCAAACAAAGCGGTGGACGTATCATGCCCGGCAATGAGCATCGTCAACATCTGGTCGCGGATGATGTCGTCACTCAACCCGGCGTCAATCAAATGTTGCAGGAAATCGTGATGTCCACTTTCTACTTTCCACTCTTCTTTCTTCTTCTTTCTTCTTTCATCAATGATCGCATACAAATAATCATCCAACGCCTTCAACGACTTCCCATACCCCAAACGCGGAATTTTGCGCCACAGAATCCACATGCCCGGCGAGACGTATTGAATGGTCTTCAGGATCGGATTCCAAATCTTCGGAATATCGTCCCAGGCATCTTTGTTGAACAAAGTCTGCATGATGATGAGCAGGGCAATCTTACGACCCTCCACCAGCATGTCCACGGTCTGACCATCCTGCCAGGCGGACATGACCCGTTCGGTTTGTTGGATCATCATCTCGGCATATTTCGATAATTGCGATGGATGAAATGGCGTTTCCATCAAACAGCGATAATGATCGTGTTCTTCACCGTCGGCCACCAACACACCGCGCCGCAGCAGGTCGGTCACCGGATCAGTGTTGCGCCAGCGTAATTTATGGCGGTCTGTAATCAACACTTTGCGGGCGGCATCCGCGCCAAAGACCACATACGGGCGAAACCCCGGAATGGGAATCTGAAAAAATCGCCCCACATGCTCTGCCATCACTTTCAATGAGCCTAGCGGCGAACGCTCCTGAAAAAGGGCTTTCAATGCGGCTTGACCGGTTTTAGGGGAGAGTTGTTGCGCCATTTTATTTTTCAAGAAAATCTTTCACAGCTTGCATAAACTCATCTGGGCGTTCTTCATGCGGCAAATGTCCGCACTGAGGGATAACTGCCAACTGCACATTCGGTAGTTCCTCTGCCAAACGCAGCGATTGTTTGGTAGGCACAATGCGGTCATCGTCGCCGGTAATGACGAGAACAGGCAGGTCGAATTCGCGAACCCGTTCAGCCAATCCGCTCTCGCGGCTGGAGACGGTTAACTCCCACAAGGCTTTATCCCAGTTTTCCACTTGCAATGGCTTTTGATATCCGTCAAACGTCGCCTGCGGAATCTTGCCTGGGTCGTG
>DAOTXI010000068.1:0-8206 GCA_034435475.1 Anaerolineales bacterium | reverse complement strand
TAGGTAGGCATAGTTTACCCTCGGCAATCAGGAGAGTCAAGGGATTCTGCCCTCCTCTATACAACGTTGCGGAGATGTAAAAATAAGCAGAGTAGAATTGTTTGTGGTTCATAACCGAAAGGATAACGACCATGAAATATTTTGTGACAGGCGCAACCGGCTTTGTAGGCGGCGTTTTAGCAAAGAAGCTTCGAGAATCAGGGCATGAAGTGAATGCATCCGTCCGCTCGCCGGACAAGGCAAAAGAGTTACAAGCGCTCGGCGTGAAATTATTCAAAGGCGATGTGACCGATAAGGAGTCCATGCGCGAGGCAATGACTGGCGTGGACGGGGTTTATCACGTAGCAGGCTGGTATAAGGTTGGAACGAAGGATAAGAGCGACGGCGTCCGAGTCAACATCAACGGCACGCGCAATGTGCTGGAATTGATGCAGGAGTTAAAGATCCCCAAAGGCGTGTATACCAGCACCTTGGCGATCAACTCAGACACAAAAGGTAAGTTGATCGATGAAACCTATCAATTCACCGGTGAACACATCAGCGAGTATGACCGTACCAAGGCAGAAGCGCATAAGATCGCGGATGAATTCATTGCGCAGGGTTTACCGTTGGCGATCGTTCAACCCGGCTTGATCTACGGGGCTGGCGATACATCTACTGTGAGGGTCAACCTTCTCGATCTCTTGAATGGCAAATTACCCATGCTGCCCAACCAAACTGGTTATTGTTGGGCACACGTGGATGACACCGTAGACGGGCACATCCTGGCAATGAAAAAAGGCAAGACCGGCGAAAGTTACATCATTTGCGGTGAACCCTACACAGCCGTAGGTGCCTTTACCCTCGCCGCCAAAACCGCAGGCGTAAAAGCCCCAATGACCGTCCCATACCAGATGATGAAAGCGCTCTCAACACTTGTCACACCCTTTGATTCGCTCATGCCGCCCACATACACATCCGAAGGGTTGCGTGTGGTTAGCGGTGTAACATATTACGGCGATAATTCCAAAGCCAAACGCGAGCTTGGGTTCAATCCGCGCCCCGTAAGTGAAGGCTGGGTCGAGACGGTGAAGCATGAGATGAAACTGCTTGGGATGCAATAAAGCCCCAATGGGCAGAAAAAAAGATCGGCACGGGAAAGAGGCGGAATTTGTCCGCCTTTTTCTTTTTCTAATGCTATAATTAATTCATGGCGCTACCTAATCCCACCGAATCCACCCCGCAAACCCCACCACTTACGCCCAAACAACTGGCCGAAGTCCGCGAACAGGAACGCAAACAGAAACAGATGATGACGGGCGTCATTGCCGCGGTCGTCCTGTTGGTTGCATTGTTGGGCGTGGCGATCTATTTTCTTTTGCAGCCCGCCACCCCCACCGACAAGATCCGCGACGTCTTCATCATCGTCGTCGCGCTGGAGACCCTGGTGATTGGCGTCGCGTTGATCGTGCTGGTCGTCCAACTGGCAAGCCTGATCAACCTGTTGCAAAACGAAGTGCGCCCGATTCTTCATGCCACGAGCGAAACCGTCAACACCCTGCGCGGCACTGCCGAGTTTTTGGGCGAGAACGTCGTCGAACCGGTCATCAAACTTAATGGCTATCTGGCGGGTTTGAAGCGTATGTTAGAATTATTAGGTGTAAAGCCTAAATAGAAACTCACCCTCATTGTAAAAAGGAGAACACCATGTCTGACCGTGATGAATTTGGAGCCTTCCTTGTCGGTTTTGTCGTCGGCGGGCTGACCGGCGCTGTTGTCGCCCTGCTCTTTGCCCCGCAATCTGGCGAAGAAACCCGCGCATTGATCAAGGATAAATCCATCGAACTGCGCGACAAGGCGAAGATGTCTGCCGAAGAAGCCTACGCCCGCGCCGAAGCCGCCGCCAAAGAAGCCCGCGCCCGCGCCGAGGAACTTGCGCATGAAGCCAAAGTCCGCGCTGAACAGCTTGCCAGCGAAGTCCGCGAACGCGGCAAAGGCGCCCTCTAAGCCGTCCGTAAACCTAAAAAGGGCGACGAAGCCCCCCCCGCCTAACAACAAGAATCCTGCGAGGGTTTGACGTGAGTCAAACCCTCGTTTTGTATTTGAGATCACTCGCAAGTCCGCCCAACAGGCAAACAAACATGCGCCGCTTCATGCGCTTTTTTTATTTTTTACTCTATCACTCGTTTGCCTTCACCTACGATCTCGTCGCCTGGGTGGTCTCCTTTGGCAAATGGAATGACTGGGTCCTCAGCATTTTTCCCCTCCTCGAAGGGACTCGCATCCTCGAACTGGGACATGGTCCCGGTCACTTGCAGCGCTTCTTACTGGACCGGGGGCTGAGTCCCGTTGCTCTGGATGAATCCATGCAAATGGGCATTATCGCAAAACGCCGACTCGGCGGAAAACACAAACTCACGCGCGGACTCGCCCAATTCCTGCCATTCCCAACCGATTATTTCGATACGGTCGTTTCCACTTTTCCCAGCGAGTACATCTTCGACTCAAACACACTCAACGAGATACGGCGCATTCTCAAACCTCTTGGGGTCCTTGTCCTCCTGCCGGTCGCGTTCCCATCAAATCGATTTCTCAAGTGGCTTTACCAAGTCACCGGTGAAACGCCCGACACGCTGGACAATGCTTTGAAAGACAGGGTTCAACAACTCTTCGAAAAAGCGGGCTTTCAAATGGAAGTTCAAATCAAGGAAACCAGGGAAAGCCGCCTGGTCATTCTTCTCGCCAGAAACTGAGGGGTGGACATTTATCTCTTCGGCATTTAGCCGCAGCCCGTGGTCTGCGGTCTGCCGTCGGCGGTCAAATCTTGGAAGTTTTGCTAAAATAATCCGACTTTATGAGTAAACCGACTCCGCCCCCCCAAACCGCCTTATATTTCAACCTGACCGTACTGGCTGCCTTCTTCCATGCTTTCATGGAGTGGCTGTTCTTTGTCACGCAATCTTCCTCACTCTCGACTCTCTCATGGTTCGAAAAAGTAAAGGTTTTGTTCGTCACCGGCGGCGCGATTTCGATCCCCTTCCTCCTCCTGCTTCTCATCCTCATCATCCCCGTCCGCAGGTGGAGTCCGCTTGGATATCTGCCCGCCGCCCTTGCGCTGACCATTACCGCGCTCGTCCTGCTCGACAATTTCACCTACACGGTCTTCAAGTTTGGCATCGTCACCACTGAAGGCGCATGGCGGATTCTTTACATCATCGGGGCGGGGATCATCTTTTACTGGGCGTTCGGTTTTATGCGGCGGCAAAAACTTTGGAAAAACGCGCATTATCTAACCCTCCTCATGCTGGTTGTCTCCGTTTTCGGAATCTTTTCCGTTTACAGTTCCCGAAACTCCGCGCTGGACGGGTACGCCCTCGAACCGTTCACAGGCCGCCCGAACATCATCATTATCGGCGGAGATGGGTTGAGCGCAAGGTATCTCTCCGCCTATGGATTCGATGAAGATACCACGCCCTTCCTCACCGAATTGACAAAGACCTCGCTTGTCGCAGAGAACGCCTTTCCCAATGCCTCCAGCACCACCGCGTCAACCACTTCCATTCTGACCGGGCAGGAGCCTGCCGAGGTCAAGGTCTACCGCTACCCCGATATTCTCTCCGATGAAGATTCCATCAAACACCTGCCGGGCATCCTGCAAAACGCCGGGTACAAAACCGTGGAGATCGGCGCCCCATCTTACGTGGATGCGCGCAAAGTGAACATCGCCAATGGTTTCGACATCGTCAACGGTCAATCCTACGAAAACCCGGTTCTCGACGCCCTTCAGCCCCTGCTTGGGAATTCCCCCTCCGCCTACTTTATACAGATCGCTCTTGAAAGAATAATTCAACGTCTCGCGCACATTTTCTTCCTCGCCGAAATGGAAAATCCATTTGAAGCGGTCAACAACCCCAATGCCCGTGTCACCGACACCGAACGCAAGGATCAGATCGTCTCGTTATTGGAAGACAGCGACAAACCGCTGTTTATTTTCGCCCACTTCATGAACACCCACGGACCGCACTTCGGCTCCGACGACAAATCATCCACGACCGGGTCGCCCGACGCCGACGAGGAATGGGACGTGGAACTTTACAAGGAAGCGATCCGCAACTTCGACGGTCATGTCCGTGAGATATACGCCTACCTTGAAGAATCCGGCAAACTGGATAACACCATCCTTGTCGTTTACACCGATCATGGCTATCGTTACGTTGTCAACTCGCGCATTCCCATCATCATCCGCTTCCCAAAGGAGGAATATGCCGGAAGGGTAAAAAACAACGCGCAGATCATAGATGTCCCTGTCACGCTGCTCGACTACCTCGGCGCGGAGAAACCCGAATGGATGACAGGCGTGTCGCTGATCGGGAAAGAGCCGCCCGCCGAACGCCACATCATCAGCATCACCGCCGGGTCGCCCAAAAAGATCAAGCCGCCCTTTTACCAGATCAAGAGTGTGCAAGCGCTTGTTTGTCAGAAATGGTACGTCCTGAACGCGCAAGACATTGAGTGGAAGACCGGCGAAGTTGTCGGTCACACCGCGCCTTGCGATCCATCCAGTCTCCCGCCCGAAGACCAGGTCCGCCAGGAGATCGTGGAGTATCTTGAAAAGTATGGGTATGATGTGAGCGTGTTGAGGTAAATCACCAAAGGTGCCAGTCTCTTAACCGATGTTTTGCAGTAGGGGTGACCCACCCACATCCATAAGTACTTTGTTGCGCCAGAAAGGGTCGCCCTGCCGCTGGGACAACCCTCCCTTCTAAGATAAAACTCTGGCAGGCGCGGACGGGTTGTCCCTACGAAAATCGTACAAGGCAAGTGGACTAAATCAAGGAGTAAACATGTCCGATATTAAATACGAAATCGTCAAATCCCTCGGCGTAGTGTCGAAATCCGCGTCCGGCTGGGCGAAGGAACTCAACCTCATCAGTTGGAACGACCGCGAACCCAAATATGATTTGCGCGACTGGTCTGCGGATCACCAAAAGATGGGCAAGGGAGTCACCCTCACCAAAGAGGAATTGCTCGCCCTCCGCGAACTGCTGAACAGTCTTGAGTTGTGAGTATCCGTAGATCAAGAAACTGTAGCGGCGGCTTGAGTCGCCACTACAAACTCCTATCGGGAAATATTGGGCGCCAATCCACTTTCTACTTTCCACTCCTCACCCTTCACCCTTCATCATTTATACTTCCCCCATGAAACGCTACCTCCTTTTCACCGTCTTCATCTCTGGCATGACCACACTTGCGGCGGAACTTGCGGCTGGACGGCTCATCGGCAACGTCTTCGGCACGAGCAACCTTGTCTGGGCGAGTATCATCGGTCTGATCCTCATCTACCTCACTCTGGGTTACTTCCTTGGCGGCAAATGGGCAGACCAGAACCCGACTCCGCTTGCGATGTATCGCATCCTCGCATGGGCAGCCTTCACAGTGGCTCTGGTCCCCTATGCCGCCGTACCCGTTCTCAGGTCCGCAGCGGATGCGTTCGAAGCCTTGAGCGTCGGCATCATGGCGGGATCATTCATCGTCGTGTTGATCCTCTTCATCGTTCCCATCACATTGCTTGGGACGATTTCGCCCTACGCCATCCGTCTATCTGTGGACGATGCCAGCAAAGCCGGGCAAATCTCCGGGCAGATCTATGCCGTCTCCACCCTCGGTTCATTTATCGGGACGTTCCTCCCAACCCTTATTTTTATTCCCACCATCGGCACCACAAAAACATTCCTGGTCTTTGGTTTATTTCTGCTCTGTGTGGCGCTGGCTGGCTTGGGCAAATTTGCAGGCAGGCAGGAGATGCTCAAACTGATCTGGATGCCCATCCTGCTTGCAATAATTGCCATCGTCTTTTCGAATCAATCCCTTAAGAACAATACCGGACAGGTCTACGAAACCGAATCTGAATACAACTACATTCAGGTGCAGGAGGCAAACGGCTTCACCTTATTGCGCCTGAATGACGGTCAGGGAGTTCATTCCATCTATCATCCCGATACGCTCTATTACAACGGTCCCTGGGAACAATTCTCGGTGGGACCATTTTTTTATGAAGATCGTTCGACCGACGATGTTCACAAGATGGCAATCGTCGGTCTTGCGGCAGGCACGGCGGCGCGACAGGCTGCCGCCATCTACGGCGAAGACTTGCAAATTGACGGCTTCGAACTTGATTCGAAAATCGTGGAAGTTGGCTACGAATACTTTCACATGGGTTTGCCCAACTTGAATGTCTTCATCGGCGACGGACGCCTGAACCTTGACCGCTCTCCCGAAAAATATGACATCATCGCCGTGGATGCGTACCGCCCGCCTTACATCCCGCCACACATGACAACCCTGGAATTTTTCACGATCTGCGCCTCTCACCTGACTGATAACGGAGTCCTGACCCTCAACGTGGGTTCCACACCGGGAGATCGCCGCCTCATTGACGGGCTTGCCACCACCATGGCGCAGGTCTTCCCCACCATCCATACCATGGACATCCCCGGCACGCTCAACACGATGATCTTTGCCACTAAACAGCCGACAACACCCGATGCCTTCTTAGCCAACATCCAACGCTTCACCGCAGATGCCAGCCTGAACCCGTTGCTCATCACCACCATGGCAACAACCTATACCCACCTGAACCCCGGCTACGAAACGACCACCGTCTTCACCGACGACCTCGCCCCCATCGAATGGATCGTCAATGATATGGTGGTGAGGTTCGTGTTGCAGGGCGGGTTGGAGTTTTTACAATGAAAATACTCTCCTACCTCATCTCCCTTGCCACACCCCTCGCGCTGATGGGCTTTGCCCTGCGCGTCATGCTCACGCCGCTGTATTACAACGTCGAGTACAACATGCCGTACTTCCCCGCGGACGAATACGGCTTTACAAAGCAAGACCGTCTGAAATGGGCGAAACCTTCGGTGGAGTACCTCGTCAACAGCGCGGATATTTCCTATCTCGGCGACCTTAAGTTCGATAACGGGCAACCCCTTTACAGCGAACGCGAACTCAGCCACATGGAGGATGTCAAAGGCGTGGTGCAGGGGTCGTTGAAAGCCTGGTACATCTCTCTTGCGGTTCTTCTCATTCTCGCGCTCCTCTTTTGGAGGATGAACGCCATGCCGGAGTATCTCAATGGTCTTAAGCGCGGCGGTGTGTGGATGATCGTCCTCGCGGCGACTTTGGGGTTCATTGCCGGGGCGGGGATATTGCTCAACCCGAACATCTTCTGGAATTTCTTCGCGTGGTTCCACTCCCTTTTCTTTGAGGGCGACACCTGGCTTTTCGAGTATTCCGACACCCTCATCCGCCTCTTCCCCATCCGCTTCTGGCAGGATGCCGTCATCGCGATGGCGGCGATTGCCCTGGGGGGCGGCGCGGCGCTGGCGTTGCGTAGAACAAGTCTAATGAAGTTTTACAAATAAATACCGTAACCGCGTAGTTGGCGTTCTCTAACGCCAACGGGCGCGCAAGAGAACGCGCCCTACGCAACATTACGAGATTATTTTGTTAAAAACCATTAGACTTGTTCTACGCGGTGTATAATCCCGTCACAGGAGAATCTTAATGACATTCAAACTATCCTTGGAGAATAAAGTCGCGGTCGTCACCGGCGGTTCGCGTGGGATCGGACGCGCCATTGCCCTCGATTTTGCCGGTCGCGGCGCAGCGGTCGTGGTCAATTACAACAGTTAGACCGACGCCGCCGAAGATGTGGTGAAGACAATCATCGAAGCGGGCGGCAAAGCCTCCGCCTTCAAAGCGGACGTCTCCGATTTCAAGCAGGCGGAGGCGCTTATCAAATTCGCCATTGAAACCTTCGGCGATTTAAGTATTCTCGTTAATAACGCAGGCATCACCCGCGACCAGTTGATTATGATGATGCCCGAAGCCGACTGGGATGCCGTCATAAACACAAACCTCAAAAGCACATTCAACTGCTCGAAAGCCGCCGTCAAACACATGATGCGCAAGCGCACAGGACGCATCATCAACATCGCCTCCATCGCCGGGCAGATGGGCAATCCCGGGCAGACGAATTACTCCGCCTCCAAAGGCGGGCAGATCGCTTTCACCAAGTCCTTGGCGCGCGAAGTGGCGACCCGCAATATCACGGTCAATGCAGTTGCCCCAGGATTCATCGATACCGAAATACTTGAGCTTATGAATCCTGAAACCCTCGAAGCCGCGCTCAAACTGGTCCCACTGGCGCGCAAAGGCAAGC
>DAOTXI010000067.1:0-3841 GCA_034435475.1 Anaerolineales bacterium | reverse complement strand
TGTTGTATGTGATCAAGCAGGAGAGTTGACTGTAGACCATCGTCTGCGGTCTGTGGTCGGATTTTACTTAATCGTCTTCTCATCCCCGCCTGAATCGGGTATAATCCTGTTCGCAGTTTAAGCCAGATTTGGTCGGCTGGTCAACTTCAAAGGAGTGTGAAGCGCAATTTTTGGTCGCAGGATCATGGAGTTCGTTTCAGGTTTTTTGATGGATGCCTTCGGCTGAGTCTGTGCAGGACAGCCGATTTTTTTATGCCCTTTGGGCAATTTCTTACGCGGAAAGGAGGTGACAACCAGTGGCAAGTGTCAATTTACGTAACGGCGAATCTCAGGATTCTCTGCTCAAGCGCTTTCGCAAAAAGGTCGTGAAGAGCGGTGTGTTGAGCACCGTTCGCCGCAAACGCTGGTTCGTTTCCAAGAGCGAAACCCGCCGTATGGAGAAGAAGAAGGCGATCCGCCGCATCAAGCGACGTTCCTTCAAGGACAATGAATAGGAAGAGGCATGTATGACTAAAGAAGAAGGCAAGATCAAAGTGGACGGTGTGGTGATCGAGGCGCTGCCCGGCACCCAGTTCCGCGTGAAGCTCGACAATGGTCATGAGGTTCTGGCGTACCTTTCAGGGAAGATGCGCAAACACTACATTCGTATTTTGTTGGGCGACCGGGTCGCCCTCGAAATGTCCCCTTATGATATGTCGCGCGGGCGCATCACGTTCCGCCAGCGCAAGCAAGCCCCCGCCGCTGCTGTTGAAGAATAGTCCTTGCGATCTGACTAAAAAATGCTCTCCGTTTTGGAGAGCATTTTTTTATTTATGTCATTGCGAGCCGCGCTTTTGCGCGAAGCAATCTTATGAGGTAGTCCGAAATTGCTTCGCCGCTAAGAACAGGCACGCGGCTCGCAATGACGAAATGTGTTATGGTAAATCGCGCCACGAGCCGAGGACCTTCATGTAGTTTGCGCGTTCGAACGCTGCGGGTTCCTTGACGTTCTTCCGGCTCATGCTGCCCTGCATCTGTTGAATGGATTCGTACTCGCGTTCCTTCATCCAGCCTTCCAGGTCTGCGAGCATGGACGGAATAACCGTCTCGCCGTTGTGCAGCAGGTTGGATGCCATCATCGCCACCTTTGCGCCAGCCATCATGGCTTTGAGCACATCTTGTGCGGTGTGGACGCCGCTGGTCAGGGCGTAGTCTGCGTTTACTTTGCCGTACAAGATCGATATCCAGCGAAGCGGGAGGCGCAAGTCGGCGGAAGTGCTCAATTCAAGGCTGTGGAGGATATCCAGTTCGTCGAGGTCAAAATCTGGCTGGTAGAAGCGGTTGAAGAGGACGAGTCCGTTCGCGCCTGCATCCACGATCCGTTTGGCAAAGTTGGGCAGGGAAGTGACGAAGGGGCTGAGTTTTACTGCCAGCGGAATCTTGATGGCAGATTTCACATCCGCAACCAATTCCACTTGCGCGCCTTCGAGTTCGGCGGCGGTCAGGTTTGGGTCGGTGGAGAGATAGTACAGGTTGAGTTCGAGCGCGTCGGCTCCGGCTTCTTCAATGCGTTTGGCGTAACTGGTCCAGCCGCCTTTGGAAACGCCATTGAGGCTTCCGATGACCGGAATGTTGACGGCTTTTTTCAACCCGGCAACCTGATTGAGATATTTCTCCGGGCTGACACCGTACATGCCGCCATCGGGCAGGTAGGTGAGCGCTTCGGCAAAGGATTCGGTGCCGCGTGAAAGGAAATGATCAAGCTCGAGGCTTTCGTGGATGATCTGCTCTTCGAAGAGTGAGTACATCACGATGGCGGAAATGCCCGCTTCTTCCAAACTTTTTGCTTTATCGATCTTCCTGGAAAGCGGCGACGCCGATGCCACAAGCGGATTTTTCAGTTTTAAACCGAGGTAGGTTGTAGATAAATTAGTCATGTCTGTGTCCTTGTTTTGTTGTTGTAAGTCACGGTAAACTTGCACCCGAGAGATAACTGGTTGTGAAGCGAGTCTTGCTCGGTTGGTTTCGTCGCAAGGCGTTTTTTGTAGAAGTATCTGCCGCTGATGACTTTACTCATTATACGACACTCTGAATAGCACGAAATTGTCAATGTGCGCCGTTCTTGCACATTGAACGCTCCGCGACTCTTTGAGTTAAAATGAATTGGGCTTACAAGAAAAAATCTATATTTCCGGCGTTTGACTTCCAACGATAGTCCGTATTCACTGCTCAGCGGTCAAATTTTGTGAGTTTGCGCCCCACCCCTTGAAACTTGAACCCCATGAAACTCGTAACCGTCCCTCAAATGCGCGCCATCGAAAAAGAAGCCAATGCAAAAGGTGTATCCTATGCACAGTTGATGGAGAATGCCGGGCGCGGCCTTGCGGAATTCATCCATGCCTTCGGCGGCGAAAGCGGCTGGGAGTCTGTCACCGGAATTGTCGGATCGGGCAATAACGGCGGCGACACTCTCGTCGCTCTTGCCTGGCTGGCGGAGGCGGGCTGGCGCACCCATGCCTATCTCGTCAACCGCAAGACAGCTGATGATCCGCTCGTGGCGCGGTATCTCAAATCCGGCGGCGACCTGACCCAGTTTTCGTCCGACTCCGATTTCGACTCGTTGCGCGGTTTTTTGGAAGACTCAGACCTTCTGCTGGATGGACTGCTTGGAACGGGGATCAAACTTCCCCTTAAGGATGATGCGGCGCTTGTCCTTCAATCCATATCCCTCATCTTGTCATATCTCGAAGTCCCGCCTTTCGTCATCGCTGTGGATTGTCCCTCCGGTGTGGATTGCGATACGGGCGCATGTGCCGACGAAACGCTTCACGCCGATCTCACGATTACAATGGCGGCGCTCAAACAGGGTTTGCTGAAACTTCCCGCCTTCGATTATGTCGGCGATTTGGAATTGGTGCATATCGGTCTGCCCGCACATTTGGATTCGTGGGATGCGTTGACGATTGATGTTGCGGATGCCGCGATGGTCTCATCGTTAATGCCGGAACGAAGCCCCGCCTCTCATAAAGGGACGTTTGGTACGGCCTTCGTGGTGGCTGGTTCGACATCCTATACCGGAGCCGCGCTTCTCGCGGGCAAAGCCGCGTATAAAATCGGCGCAGGACTTGTGACGATGGCTGTCCCCGACCCGTTGCACACCGCGCTGGCAGGTCACTTGCCCGAAGCGACCTGGGTTCTTCTGCACCACGAACATGGGTTTATCACCGAGCAGGCATGTCATCAGGTTTCGATCAATCTCGAACGCGCCACAGCGGTGCTGATCGGTCCCGGGATGGGCGACAAACATACGACAAAGTTATTCATCGAACATCTGCTCTCGAAGTTGGAACTTCCTGCTGTGTTCGACGCCGATGGTCTTCGCCACCTGGCAGGCATTTCTGGCTGGAATAAAAAAATCAAACAGCCCGCCGTCCTGACCCCGCATCCCGGTGAGATGTCTGCCATGACGGGCTTGCCGCGCGAAGAGATTCAATCGAACCGGGTCGAGGTTGCGCAGAAGTATGCGAAGGAGTGGAGACATGTCGTTGTCTTGAAAGGCGCTTTCACGGTCGTCGCTTCACCCGACGGGCGGACTTCGATTATCCCAGTTGCCACTTCCGCACTCGCCCGCGCTGGGACGGGTGACGTCTTGGCGGGTCTGATCGTCGGTCTGCGCGCCCAGGGGGTGAATGCCTACGAATCTGCGCTTGCCGGAGCGTTCATCCACGCCAAAGCCGGTTTGCTCGCCGCCGACTTGATGGGCACGACCGCCTCAGTTCTCGCAAGCAATGTGCTGGATGCCGTCCCGGATATTCTTGCGGATTTGTCGAGCTCATAGGTGGAATACCAAAAGTGAATTACC
>DAOTXI010000066.1:0-2264 GCA_034435475.1 Anaerolineales bacterium | reverse complement strand
GGAGATTGCTTCGTCGGGCTATCGCCCTCCTCGCAATGACGATACATTATTCGTTCGGTCGAAACACCTTCGTGGCGGCATTATCGAAGCGGGTGATGTCGCCGCGGAAGATCAGATCAATCTCGCCGGTGGGACCGTTACGATGTTTCGCCACCGAAATCTTGGTGATGTTGCTTTTATCGCCGTCCTTCTCGTAATCATCGGGGCGGTAAATGAACATGACGATGTCGGCATCCTGCTCCAACGAACCTGATTCGCGCAAGTCGGAGAGGATCGGTCGTTTGTCGGCGCGCTGCTCCACGGCGCGGCTCAACTGCGCGGCGGTGAGAACCGGCACATTCAACTCGCGCGCCAACACTTTGAGATTGCGCGAGATCTGCGAAACTTCCTGCACGCGGTTGTCGTTGCGGCTATCCCCCACCATCAGTTGCAGATAGTCAATAATGACCAAATCCAATTTATGCTCGGCATGCAGACGTCGGCACTTGGTGCGTAGTTGCAACGGAGTCAAAGCAGGCGTATCATCCAAAAATATCTTGGTACTGCCGAACACTTCGATGGCATGATTGAACAATTGCCATTGATCTTCTGCCAATTTACCTGTGCTGAGGTTTTGTGATGAGATGCCCGTCTCCTGCGCGATGAGACGCTGCACCACCTGTTCGTTAGACATCTCCAAAGAAAAGATGGCAACATGCTTTTTATAGGTCAACCCGGCGTTCTTGGCAATCGAAAGTAAAAAGCCCGTCTTCCCCTGACCCGGACGCCCCGCAACAATCAACAAATCCGAAGGATGCAAGCCGCGCAAAAGTCTATCGAGGTCGATGAAACCGGTTGGCACGCCGTGAAAGTCCGCGCCGAGTTTGGCGAGTTCGGCCACCTGGTCGTAATATTCTGAAAGGACTTTGCGGATCGGCTCAACATCGTGCCTTGTGCGCCTCTCACTGACGCCGAAGACGGCCTTCTCCGCCTCGCCCATCACGTTATCAATGGCGTCGCCTTTGTATGCCAGCGAAGCGATCTGGTTCGCCGCCTGGATCATCCTGCGCCGCAAAGAGTTCTCTTCGACGATATGGGCGTAGGCTTCAGCGTTGAGCGAGGTTGGAACCTGGTTGATGAGCGAGGTCAGGTAGGCTGAGCCGCCGATCTCCGCCAGTTGATTATTCCGCTCCAAATCTTCGGAGAGGGTCAACAAATCCACCGGCGTGCGCGTCTCATGCAAACGGACGAACGCCTCCCAGATCCAACGGTTGCGATGAATGTAAAAATCATCCGCCGAGAGAAACTGGGCAATGTCGTAATAGACTTCGGGGTTAATCAACACCGCCCCTACGACGGCTTCTTCGGCGTCCCGGCTGTGCGGTACGCCTGGGCTGGAGGGGGCGGTTGATTCTTCGGGATAGAAATCGGTCATTGGGTTGAGATCAACTCTTGGTCGGAGGTGAGCCGGGTTTGTCCTTGTCGGAGTCGTCGATATCCAGTTTTTCGATAAAATCCTTGAAAACCGACAGGCGGTCACTCGCATCTTCAGGGAGTGGAGGCGGCGCTTCCTTCCTGGCTGGAGCGGCAGGCGCCTCGGGCAAATCTTGATCGGGTTCAACAGCCGCAGACTCCATCACACTGGGGTGAACCATGATGGGCACATGCGCGCGTGCCGCAATGGCAATCGCATCGGAGGAACGCGAATCGATGTGAATTTCACGCCCATTCACTTCCGCAACGATGTTTCCATAATAGATACTGTCTTCCAGCTTTACGATCTCCACGCGAATGATGCGGGCATTGAATGCTTTGAAGACGTTCTTAAGCAGGTCATGCGTCAGCGGGCGGACCATTTCCACTTCCTGCAATGCCACAGTGATGGCTTCCGCTTCGTAGGGACCCACCCAAATGGTGAGATATCGCTCCTTATTCACTTGCTTCAACACAACCACGCGCTGGGGCGCCATTAAATGCACGCGGATGCTATCAATCATTACTTCTATCATTCCAGACGACATAGAGGAAACTCCAATAGCCATATTTTAGCATAAAGGCGTGGCAGCGAAGGTAATTTTACGATAAGAGGAGATTGAACACGACCGCAGACCACGGACGGTGGACAACCGTCTGCGGTCTGTCGTCCGCCGTCCGGACATTTTTATTCCGGATCTTCCACAGCCCAAAAATCCATTTGCAATAATGGGAAAACGCGGCTATAATCCGCGTCGCTCAACTCGGGGCGTGGCGCAGCCCGGCTAGCGCACTAGCATGGGGTGCACGGG
>DAOTXI010000065.1:0-2360 GCA_034435475.1 Anaerolineales bacterium | reverse complement strand
GGAGATTGCTTCGTCGGGCTATCGCCCTCCTCGCAATGACGATACATTATTCGTTCGGTCGAAACACCTTCGTGGCGGCATTATCGAAGCGGGTGATGTCGCCGCGGAAGATCAGATCAATCTCGCCGGTGGGGCCGTTACGATGTTTCGCCACCGAAATCTTGGTGATGTTGCTTTTATCGCCGTCCTTCTCGTAATCATCCGGGCGGTAAATGAACATGACGATGTCGGCATCCTGCTCCAACGAACCCGATTCACGCAAGTCGGAGAGGATCGGTCGTTTGTCGGTGCGCTGCTCCACGGCGCGGCTCAACTGCGCGGCGGTGAGAACCGGCACATTCAACTCGCGCGCCAACACTTTGAGATTGCGCGAGATCTGCGAAACTTCCTGCACGCGGTTGTCGTTGCGGTTATCGCCAGACATCAATTGCAGGTAGTCGATGATGACGAGGTCCAAGCCGTATTCCATGTGCAGGCGGCGGCATTTGGTGCGCAGTTGCAGCGGAGTCAGAGCCGGGGTGTCGTCCAAAAAGATTTGCGTGCCGCCGAAGACTTCGATGGCGTGATTGAACAACTGCCACTGGTCGTCTGCCAATTTGCCGGTGCTGAGATTCTGCGATGAGATTCCCGTCTCCTGCGCGATGAGACGCTGTACCACCTGCTCATTGGACATTTCCAGCGAGAAAATGGCTACGCGCTTTTTATAAGTCAACCCGGCGTTCTTTGCTATCGAAAGAAGGAAACCAGTTTTACCCTGACCCGGACGTCCTGCAACAATAATGAGGTCGGAGGGATGCAACCCGCGCAGGATTTTGTCGAGGTCAATGAAGCCGGTCGGCACACCGTGAAAGTCCGCGCCGAGTTTGGCGAGTTCAGCGACCTGGTCGTAATACTCCGAAAGGACGGTTCGAATCGGGAGGACATCATGACGCGTCCGCCGTTCACTGACGCCGAAGACGGCTTTCTCCGCCTCGCCCATCACGTTATCAATGGCGTCGCCTTTGTATGCCAGCGAAGCGATCTGGTTCGCCGCCTGGATCATCCTGCGCCGCAGAGAGTTCTCTTCGACGATATGGGCGTAGGCTTCAGCGTTGAGCGAGGTTGGGACCTGGTTGATGAGCGAGGTCAGGTAGGCTGAGCCGCCGATCTCTGCCAGTTGATTACTCCGCTCCAAATCTTCGGAGAGGGTCAACAGGTCCACCGGCGTGCGCGTCTCATGCAGGCGGATGAAGGCTTCCCAGATCCAGCGGTTGCGGTGGATGTAAAAATCATCCGCCGAGAGGAACTGGGCGATGTCGTAATAGGCTTCGGGGTTAATCAGCACCGCCCCTACGACGGCTTCTTCGGCTTCCCTGCTGTGCGGTACGCCTGGGCTGGAGGGGGCGGTGAATTCTTCGGGGTAGATGTCGGTCATTGAGGCGGATCAGTTCGGGTTCGGGGGTGAGCCGGGGTTATCCTTGTTGGGGTCGTCGATATCCAGCTTCTCGATAAAGTCTTTGAAGACGGAGAGTCTGTCGCTGGCGTCTTCACTTAGAGGAGGCGCGGGGGCTTTCTTTGCGGGGGCGTTGGTCTCCGGCATGTCCTGTTCCGGTTCGACCGCCGCCTTTTCCATGACGCTGGGATGAATGAGAATGGGCGCGTGTGCGCGGGCGGCGATGGCGATGGCGTCGGACGATCTCGAGTCGATGTGCATCTCGCGCCCGTCGGCTTCGATGACGATGTTGCCGTAGTAGATGTCATCTTCGAGTTTGACGATCTCCACGCGGATGACGCGGGCGTTGAAGGCTTTGAAGACGTTCTTCAGCAGGTCATGCGTCAGCGGGCGGGACATTTCGACTTCCTGCAAGGCGACGGTGATCGCCTCCGCTTCGTACGGTCCGACCCAGATGGTGAGATACCGTTCGGCGTTGATCTGCTTTAACACCACCACGCGTTGGGGAGCCATTAAATGCACGCGGATGCTGTCAATCGTTACTTCTATCATTCCATTCATAGGGGGAACTCCGATTGCGCTTATTTTAGCATAAAGGCGTGGCAGCGAAGGTAATTTTACGATAAGAGGAGATTGAACACGACCGCAGACCACGGACGGTGGACAACCGTCTGCGGTCTGTCGTCTGCCGTCCGGACATTTTTATTCCGGATCTTCCACAGCCCAAAAATCCATTTGCAATAATGGGAAAACGCGGCTATAATCCGCGTCGCTCAATCGGGGCGTGGCGCAGCCCGGCTAGCGCACTTGCATGGGGTGCAAGGGGTCGGAGGTTCAAATCCTCTCGCCCCGACAGAGAAAGAGACTCTACAACAGAGTCTCTTTTGTTTTAACTGCAAAACCCATCTCAGGTGCCAGCGCGTGGCGC
>DAOTXI010000064.1:0-1699 GCA_034435475.1 Anaerolineales bacterium | reverse complement strand
GTCCACGCCTTGTTCCATCTCGTCGGCGGCTGGACCGGCGGCAAGACCTTCGCCGAAACGCCCGCAGACGATTTGGAGTTCATGATCAACCAGCACATCCGCACCACGTTCAATCTGTTCAAATCATTTGAAGCGCCGTTATCGAAGAACGGCTGGGGACGTGTCATCCTCGTCTCCGCTTCGACCGTGCCGAACCCGCCGGGCAGATCGGGCGTTTACACCGCCGCCAAATCGGCGCAGGAGAATATGGCGCTTTCCCTCGCCGCCGAGTTGAAAGAATCGAATGTGACGGTCAACATCATCCACGTCCGCGCGATTGACGTGGAAAACAAAGGCACAGGCACGACTCCGGCTGAGATCGTCTCTGCCATGCAATATCTCTTTTCCGACGATGCGGCGAAGATCACCGGCGCGAGGATTCCGTTGTACTGATTAGAGCGCAACGTCTCCCGACGTTGCAAGTCGAAAGTCTGGAGACTTTCGAGTCCGTTAACGAGAAAGGCGACCCGTACCGGATCGCCTTTTTTTTATTCCTCATTCCTCTTTACTTTTTCTTCTTCGCCTTTGAAACCTTCTTGACGACCTTGGGTTTCACCGACTTTACCTTGCTCTTTACGGATTTCGCATCCTTTTTCTTCGCTTTCTCAACGGGCAACTTCTCTAACTCACCGACCAGCCTGCCGAGGAAGTCGAAACCTCCCTGCCAGAACTTCGGGTCGCGGATGTCCACGCCCGCTTCTTTCAGGATGCGTTCCGGGGCATCCGAGCCGCCCGCGGAGAGAATTTTGATGTACTTTGGTTTGAAGGATTCACCTTCGGCTTTGAACATCTGATACAGAGCATAGACAAGAAGTTGACCGAAGGCATAAGCGTAGACATAGAACGGCACCTGGTAGATGTGCGGGATGCCGACCCATTCCCATTTGAATTCGTCGCTCAGGTCGAGCGAGTCACCGAACTGTTCTTTGAGATTTTCGAGGTAGGCAGCGCTCAGGTCATCGACCGATGCGTTCTTTTGCGTCAGTTCATGCGCGGTCTTCTCGAACAGGGCAAAATAGGACTGGCGCATGACCGTTGCATAAGCATCGTCCATTTGCTTGAAGAGAATGTCGCGGCGCACGGACTCATCTTTTTCTTCCGAAAGCAATTTGTCGATCAGGATCATTTCGGCGAAGGTGGAGGCGGTCTCAGCCAGCGGAAGCGAGGAGTGGAATGTAAAAGTGCTGTGATGATCCGCCAGCATGGCATGGATGGCGTGACCGAGTTCGTGCGCCAATGTCGCCACCTCGCGGCTGTTGCCCTGATAGTTCACGATCACATAGGGAGTCTCTTCGGGTAAAAAGCCCCAGCAGAACGCTCCTCCGCGCTTGCCTTTGCGGATCTCGCCGTCGATGCGATTCTGGTCGAAGACGCGCTTTGCCAGGTCCGCCACTTTGGGCGAGAAGCCGGTGAATGCGTCCAAGACCATATTGACGGCGGTATCCCAGTCGTATTTTTTATTAGCGGCGGCAAGCGGCGCATAAATTTCGTAACGGCGCATCTTCTTCATGCCGAGATGTTTGGCTTTCATCTTGAAATACCGTTGTAAGATACCGGAATTCTTGCGTGCCACATTGAGCAGGGCTTCCACGGCTTCGTCGGGCACGTCATTGCTCAGGTTGCGCACCGCAATCGAGTTCTTGAACTTGCGCAGGTTGAT
>DAOTXI010000063.1:0-4007 GCA_034435475.1 Anaerolineales bacterium | reverse complement strand
GACTTTCCTCGCCTACACCTTCACCATGTTCACACTGACACTCTTCACCGTCACCTACCTCGGCGGGCGGTGGATGCGATACACCTTCGCCGATTTAGTCACCAAAGCCCTCTCGCTCATTGGCAGCCTTCTGGTTCGTCCCATTGGTTTTACAGCCGACTCGCGCAAAGCCCAGGCAGAGGCGGGGATTCAGCCGTCGAAATATAACTTCATGCCCATCCTGCGCGGACTGGTCATTGCCATTCCCGTCGTGATGATCTTCGCCTCCCTGCTCGCTTCGGCGGATGTGGTCTTCAACCAGCGAATCAATGACCTCGTCGAAGCCTTCAAACTGGAGAACCTGCCCGAATACATCTTCCGCATGATCTACATCCTCGTCATTGGGTACGCGCTTGCCGGGGTTTTCCTCCATGCCGCTTCCGCATCGAACGATGAAAAACTGGTCGGCGAAGACAAACCCGTTGTCCCGGCTTTCCTCGGCTTCATCGAATCGGCGATTGTGCTCGGGAGCGTGGTTGCGCTCTTTGCCGCCTTCGTCGTCGTTCAATTTCAGTATTTCTTCGGCGGCGCGACCAATATCAATGTCGAAGGTTACACCTATGCCGAATATGCCCGCAAAGGGTTTGGCGAACTCGTCGCCGTGGCTTTCTTCGCCCTGATGATGCTTCTCACCCTCAGTGGCGTGACGAAGCGCGAGACCGAAATGCAAAGGAAATTCTATTCCGGTCTTGGCATTGCGCTTGTTGCGTTATTGCTAGTCATGCTCGTCTCTGCTTATCAACGCCTCAACCTTTATGAAGCCGCATATGGTTTCTCGCGCCTGCGTACCTACACCCATATCTTCCTGGTCTGGATCGGTTTGCTTCTTATCACAACCATCGTACTTGAAATTCTCCGCAAAGAGCGGATGTTCGCCTTCGCCATGCTGATCGCCTCATTCGGGTTCGCCGCCTCCCTGCCCATCCTCAACGTGGACGCTTTTATCGTGAACCAGAACATCCAGCGTGAGTTGAATGGGACTGCTGTGGAGAAATTGGACTCGGTCTACTTTGTTGAACTCTCCGATGACGCCATTCCGCCCCTCGTAGACGCGCTTCGTTCCCCGACCCTGCCGGATTCCGTCCATGAGAAGGTCGGCGCCGCCCTGGCTTGCATCCGCTATAACCGCGAACTCAGACTCGACGACCGCGAATACACCTGGCAATCCTTCCACTTCTCCCGTCTCAATGCGGATAACGCCCTCGCCTCCGTCAAAGATGAGATAGACGCTTTCGAGATAGACGATTCGGAATATCCCGCCAAAGCCATCTCCCCCAACGGAGAGGAATTCTACTGCTCGTCGTATTATTACGATTAGCAGAGATCGCTGTAAAATAAAACGCCGCGGAGACTCACAAGTTCCGCGGCGTTTTGCGACCTCTCAATCTTTGCTGATACTAATTTCTAATTACCAATTACCAATAACCGCCTCACATCGCCTTCACCAACCGCCAGCAAGATCGGTTATACGGCGTCTCAATCCCGTGTTTCTCGCCGCGCTTCGTCACTGCGCCGCAGATGGCATCTATCTCGGTTGGGGCGCCGCGCCGCACATCCTGAAACATGGACGAAAGATTCTTCGCCGTCTTGCGCGCCACTTCTTCCGCGGCTTGAATCGGATCGTCGAACGGCAGGCTGACTCGTTCCGCCTCCGCCACTTGAGCGGTCTCACGCGCCAAAGCAGACATCGCCTTGCGCGCCCAGGGATGGTTCAACAACTCGCCGTTCGGCACGCGCAGTAAAGCCGTCAGCGGGTTGATCGCCGCGTTGATGACGAGTTTGCCCCACACCAGCGAACGCGCATCCGCTACAACTTGCAGGTTAAAGTTCGAGGAACGCAGAGCCGCTTCGAGCGGGGCGAGAGCCGGGTTCTGTTCCAGTGAGATGATTCCTTCGCCGCCGGTTTTGACGTGTCCCGGTCCAAGCAGAGTGGCTCCAGTGGTGGTGATGCCGAGGGCGACGCGACCCGCCCCGAGGTTCCGAGAGAGCCGCTCGCGGTTGCCGAGTCCGTTTTGGAGGGTGAGGGCGATCCCATCCGGGGCGAGAATCCCCTTGAGTTGATCTGCCACACGTTTGGTCTGCCAAGACTTGGCGAGGACGATGGCGTGCTTTATCCCTTTGACTTCGTTCAGGTCGCTTGTGGCATGAACGCGAAACGTGCGTTCATTGCCGTCTGCTTCTGTGATGCGCGCGCCCCTCTCGCTCAAGGCTTGCAAGCCGTCTTTCCACGTACCAAGCATCGAGACATGATGCCCCGCCCCGCTCAACCGCGCCGCGAACAAGGTAGATAACGCGCCCGTGCCGATCAATAAGATATGTTCGTTCATCTCAAATCCTTTACGTATCACGTATCACGAATAAACTCATCCCACTCATCGTCGCTCATCTCCACCGTATGCTCCACAGCGGGGAATCGTTTCGTCTCCACTTCGTCAATGTATTCTGCGAAGGCTTTGTTCATCGTCTCGTGCAGGTTTGCATACTTCTTGACGAATTTCGGCGTGAAGCGGTCGAAGAGACCGAGCAGGTCGTGCGTGACGAGCACCTGCCCGTCACAGCCCGCGCCCGCGCCGATGCCGATGGTGGGAATGGAAATATGTTTGGAAATGTATTCCGCGAGCCGCGCCGGGACCGACTCGAGCACGAGGCTGAACGCGCCCGCGTCTTCGAGGATTTGCGCGTCTTCGAGCAAGTGTTTCGCCGCAGATGCCGTCTTGCCCTGCGCGCGAAAGCCGCCGAGTTGATGGATGGATTGCGGCGTCAGCCCGAGATGCCCCATGACGGGGATGCCCGCGCCCGTGATCGCCCTGACCGCATCGGCTCGTTCGCGTCCGCCTTCGAGTTTGACGGCGTCCATGCCGCCCTGCTGAAGGAAGCGCCCGGCGTTGCGCAGGGCTTCGTCTACGTTGACTTGATACGACATGAACGGCATATCGCCGACAAGCAATGCGGCTTTTGCGCCGCGCGCCACCGCCCGCGTATGGTGAAGCATTTCCTCCATGGTGAAGGGCAGGGTGTTTTCATAGCCCAGCACCACCATCGCGAGCGAATCGCCGACGAGGATGCAGTCAATGCCCGCCCTGTCCATCGCCGAGGCGGTGGGGTAGTCGTAGGCGGTTAACATCGTGATCGGCTCGCCGCGTTCCTTCTTTTGGCGGAACGTGAGAGTCGTCACCTTTTTTCTTTGTGACGTGCTTGCAGAAATTGTCGTGGTTGACATGGTACCCTCCGGTAAAGGTAGAGTCCGATTCTCGCCCCGTTCATTTCCTTTGCTCTTCAAAAAGATGAACGGGGTGTGCGCTAACTCCCTGTGTATGCGCACGATTTCGGTTGATTAAGGATTAATGCAGTCGTGTTCAAAAGGATACGCGCTGCATTTCCATTATAACCCCGCTTGACCTTTATTTTGAACGCAAATTATTCGGGTAATGTTTACCTGAATTTGTATTGACAAAACCTGCGGGGGGGGGTAACATACATTCAGATAATTCTATATCTCATCCCCACAGGAGGAATTTTTATGGATGCCCCTCTCAAACGAACCAGGATTGCCCTTTTCATTGCCCTTGCGGGTTTGTTGGCGTTGGGTTTCACGCTCAGTCCGCTTCAATCCAACCCCACAGCAGACCTGGCATTGCCGCCTCGCCGACTGCCACCCGCCGCCCACACAATACCCCTGAACCGCCGCCTACGATGTTATTCACCGCCACGCCCACTGTCACGCCGACGTTTATCTCCGGCGCCTTGAGTTGCGACACAACCGCCCCCGGCGTGACCTGTACCGACTATGGCACATATTTGGACTACAATATCAACATTGTGGTGACAGGCTTGACCGGCGGCGCGACGGCGTATAATAATTTCATCGGCACATTCAAACGGGCGGACGGCGGCGGGAATCTGGGCATGAAGTCTGATTTTTGGCATGGCGAAACGTCGGGGTATGCCGGTAACACGGTCCTTTCGGC
>DAOTXI010000062.1:0-1528 GCA_034435475.1 Anaerolineales bacterium | reverse complement strand
ACTTATTCAACAGATACTTACCAAAAAGGAAGTAAAGGCATGGCTCAAAACATCTGCCCGGTGGAAACAGGCTTGCAATTCCTCAGCGGACGCTGGAAGGCGCGTATTCTTTGGAAACTCTATAACGGCACTCTGCGATTCGGCGAATTGCGCCGCGGACTGACCGGCATCACCGAGAAAATGCTCGCCCAGCAGTTAAAAGAACTGGAGCGCGACCAACTCATCATCCGCACCCAATACCCCGAAATGCCGCCGCGCGTGGAATATTCACTCAGTCCCTTCGGGCGCTCGCTCACCCCCGTGCTGGAAGCGCTCAAACAATGGGGCGCGGATAATCAGAAGCAGATCATCCGACTCAAAAATCAAAACGCGAAACTGGAAACGAAATGACTCGCTGGCTCGACCCTCACCCTGTAGACATCCCCGCCTCTTTCCAAGACTTGGGCTTGCCTCTCCTCATCGCGCAGACTCTCCTCCGACGCGGAATTAACTCTCCCGAAGAAGCCGAGGCGTTTCTTTATCCCGAAAAGAATCCACCTTCTCAATTTCCAGACATCGAAAAAGCCGTTGATCTCATCAATCTGGCTATCCGCAACGGAGATAAAATCTGCGTCTGGGGCGATTTCGACGTGGACGGGCAAACCTCCACCGCCCTGCTCGTGCAGACGTTGCAAGCATTGAATGCGGATGTTATTTACTACGTGCCCGTGCGCGGAAAAGAAAGCCACGGCGTTCACATCGAGTCGCTCAAGCCGATCATTGATAACGGCGCAAAATTATTGTTGACCTGCGACACCGGCATCACCGCCCACGAAGCGATTGACTACGCCAACTCGCGCGGACTAACTGTCATCGTCACCGACCATCACGATTTGGGTGAAACGCTCCCCAACGCCAAGGTGATAATCAACCCAAAGTTATTACCCGAGGAACATCCGCTAAGAAATTTGGCGGGCGTAGGCGTGGCGTATAAACTGGCTGAGGCGTTGCTTGATATTCGATATTCGAACCTCGATTCTCGAATATCGAATATCGAATTACTCGATTTGGTAGCGCTTGGCTTAATCGCCGATGTTGCCCTGCTTCAAAACGAAACCCGCGCGCTCGCCAAACAAGGCATTGAGCAATTGCGAAACACAAGCCGCCTCGGCTTGCGCGTGATCGCAGAACTGGCGGGTGCAACATTTGATTCGCTCACTGAAGAAACCATCGGCTTCACCTTCGCGCCGCGTTTAAACGCCTTGGGACGCTTAGGCGACGCCAACCCCGCCGTTGAATTACTCATTACCAATAATCCTTCACGCGCCCGCCTGCTTGCGGCACAGCTCGAAGGCTTGAACGCGCAGCGACGCATGCTCACCAAACAAGTCTTCGACGCCGCAGAGAGTCAACTGCGCGAAAACTCGAAACTGCTCAATGAACCGGTCATCATCCTTTCCAACCCCGGCTGGGCGGGCGGCGTAGTCGGCATCGTCGCCAACAAACTGGTCGAGCGGTATCACAAACCCGCCATCCTCTTCAACGAATC
>DAOTXI010000061.1:0-5965 GCA_034435475.1 Anaerolineales bacterium | reverse complement strand
GGATGACCGAACCGCCGAGTCGCTCCATCGCCGCAGTGAACGACGATGATGTTCTCGTGGATGGTTCATAAAATAGATTTGCCAAAATTTTTCCTTTGAGCAAATCAAACGTCCCAACGCGCTCGACCATGCCGCGCATCTCATGCGCCACGCCGAAGACGTATTCCAGGTCGTCGCGGCTGAACTGCTTGACGGAAATAATGTCCTTGCCATACCAGGCGGCGTGTTTGTTCTCGCCGAAGGGAAGGTGGGGGTTGGGGGAATTTGTGGGCATTTGAACTCCTTGGGGTGAATGGTAATTGGGATTATGAAAATAAATAATTCGCCAGCGGAAAGATATTGATCAATGGCTCCTCGTAGGGATGGACATTTTTTATCACCTTGACCGCCTCGTTAACCAGTTCGCGCCTGCAATTGATTTCGAGTTTGAACTCCGCCATTTCGCTGAGTTTACCCTGCTCTCCCTCGAAGGGGTTGGAACCGGGCAGGGGGCGAAAAAATCCGCGCACGGGGACCAGCGCCATGCAATGGTCGTAGTTGCCGATCACGCCCACGCCGATCTCCGAAAGCGCATCGGCAACTTTCAGGGCGTGATCCTGCGGGATGAATATCTCAAGTTTCACGTCGGTAAAGTCATTCATAATTTTCTCTCCGTTCATCCGTAGGGGTGACCCGTCCGGGTTTTCAGACAACTTTGCATTCACGGGAGGGTCACCCTGTCCGCAAGGATATTGTCGCTGGCAGGACGACCCTCTCCTTGCGTGATGAAGTCTCTCATGATTTGGTCGGGTCGCCTCTACGATAATGACATGGCATTAAGAAAAAACCTGACAAGTGATTGTCAGGCTTTTCGGGAACAAAAGAATAAAGCGTCCGGTCGAAACACATCCAGGGGGTGAAACGCGTCAATTCTCTCAAACATCGGCGCGATTATACCCGCATTTACAATCCTGTCGATGGTTTGGCGTCAAGTCCATGGCTGGCGGCAAGTTCGTCGAAGGTGATCTCCAACTCGTCGAGGAAGTGGTCAAGCCCGCTCACGCGGTCGTGGAATTCATCGAGCAAGCCCAAAGACTTGCAGGCATCCTGCCAGAACGTAAGATGATCGCCGCCCAGCATCTGCGTGGAAAAGGTCCAGGTTTGAAGAAGAGGCCAGAGCCCGGAAAGAGGCGTATCTCCATCCAGCAGGGCTTTGATGCCCTTCTCGTAATAGTTCAATCGGGCGGGATGAATCCGCGCATCCACACCGGGGGTTTCGCAGGCAACCCGGTAGGCAGACTTCCAATCTGAAAGCCAACTCTTTACTTTATCAACATCCACACGATTTGCGCCGAGCAAACCATATACCGCGGCAACCAGACCCGGCTTTTGAATGGCTTCAGCGCGGGCGGGTAGATCAAGCAGTAGGCGGCGCTCCCAGATGGGTGGACCGCTCAACTCGGCGATGGCATTAACAGCATGGAACAGGGACTTCATGTATTTGCGAATCTCTTTCGGTCCCGGCGCGCCTTCGAACTCGGAGAGGTCCATCCAGTTACCGCGTCCATGCGCAAGAAGCGTGCGGCAGCGTTGAAGCACAAGCGGCGGCTGTTCGAACTCGAACCCGGCGCGCAAACTGGCTTGCACGAAGTCGAAGAATTTTTCACGCTCATACAACAGGATGGGATCGTACATTTCATAACCAAGCCACGGATCGCCGCGTAACTCGCGCGGATTTTTGAATTCGCCCTTTGCCCGACGACTGATGTCAATGTGGAAATCGGGCGTGAGTTTGACGAACTCGCGCGGCTTCATCGGCGTGGATTTGTGGACAAAGACAAGGTCAATGTCGGCGGTTCCGCCAAGCATGGGTTCGCCGCGCAAAGAGCCAGTAAGATAAGCGGCAACAATGTCGGCGTCGTTATAGGCCCGTTCCTGAACGGTTTCCTTTGCAATGCGTAAAAGGGATTCTCGTGTGACTCGCATGTTTATTTCAACAGGGCAGGCTGGTATGGCGACAAACCCAAAGACTCTCGAATGCGGTTTTCGATCAACTTGATGTGCTCCGCGTTTTGGATGATGTTGAGGTCGTTTGTGTCAATCTTTAGTATCGGCGTATGATCGAAAGGTTTCGAGAAAAATTCTTCATATGCCGTGTTTAGCTCGTCAATATACGAACGTTCCATCTGGCGTTCGTAGGGTCTATCACGGAAAGCGATGCGGCTCATCAGGGTATCCGTCGTCGCCTGCAAATAAACGACCAGGTCCGGTTTGGGGATTTTCTCGCCGAGCGCTTCATGCACCTTGTGATACATCTCCAATTCATCGCCTTTCAAATTGATTCCCGCAAAGAGCGCGTCCTTCGCAAAAGTATAGTCGGCGATCAGGCTCTTCCCGGCGGTCAGCGCATGAGGCACAGTGTTGTTCTGCTGGCGATAGCGGCTGAGTAAAAAAAATATTTGCGTTTGAAACGCATAACGCGCCCTGTCGCCATAAAAATCGGAGAGGAACGGATTCTCCTCGAACACTTCCAACAAGGCTTCGGCTTCAAAAGCGGGCTGCAACAGGCGGGCGAGCGTGGTCTTTCCCACGCCGATCACACCCTCGATGGCGATATACATGAACAATGTCTCCCAAATGAGATGGATAAAGGATACCATAATTTAATGATGAAGGATGAATGGAAAGTGGATGACTGTATAATGGGCGCATGACAAAGATTTGCATTGTGCCGAAGGTTGAGGGAACCGGCGGCATGGCATCGTTTCGATTAAAGTTCGAAGAGGGATTACGCGTCCGCGGGCTGGATGTGACTCACAATCTTGACGATAACGCCGACGCCGTTCTCGTCATCGCAGGCACGCGCTTCATTCTTGATTTGGGGCGCTTGCGCCGACGGGGCATTCGCGTCGTCCAAAGATTGGACGGGATCAACTGGGTGCAGCGTGTGAAGTGGTCGGGGGTGAGGTACACCGTCCGCGCCGAGTATGGGAATGTGATGCTGGCGACCATCCGCAATCGCTTTGCAGACCGGGTGATCTACCAGAGCGAATTCATCCGCCACTGGTGGCAGGAACGGTACGGGATTGCAAACGCGCCTGCTACTGTCATCCACAACGGGGTTGACTTGAGTGCCTACACGCAGAGCGGAGACCATGACCGCCCCACTGATAGATACCGAATCCTGCTTCTCGAAGGCAGCCTCGCCCGTGGATTGAACTCCGGTTTGTTCCACGCCATAGAAATTGCACAAAGACTCTCAGTAAAATTCCCCATCGAAGTCGTCGTGGCTGGAACTGTAGATGAAGCTACAAAACAAAAAATCTTCTCAATGGTCTCTGTGTCCTCTATGGCAAAAAACCTTTCCGTAAATTTCCTCGGCACCGTCCCACGCTCAGAGATTCCCAAACTCGCCCGCTCCTCTCACCTGATGTTCTGCGCCGAAGTCAACCCGCCCTGTCCCAACTCTGTCATCGAATCCCTGGCGTGCGGATTGCCCGTCATCGGCTTCGATACCGGCTCCCTCAGAGAACTGGTCGGTGAGGACGCAGGCGTCATCGTCCCTTACGGGGCAAATCCCTGGAAGCTGGAAAAGCCGGATATTGACACGCTCGCGGCATCAGCGGAAGTTGTGCTCGAGAAACAGGCTTCATTCCGGGCGGTGGCGCGGAGGCGGGCGGAGGAAATGTTCGGGCTGGATAAAATGGTGGAAGGATATTTGAAGGTATTGCTTGGGTGAATGGTAATTGGAGATTGATTATGGATAAGGAAATCCACGAATTTTTGTTGAGGCACCTGCAAGGCATCATGAACAACGACATCGCTTCGTATCATGAAACGACGGCGGAGGATCTGACGCTGTACGAGTGGTGGGTCACGCCGCACCGGTTGGACGGATTGCTCTTCCACGAGTTTATGATGAACTCGAATGGTGAGCGCGGCGCGGTCTTCGGCGCGGAGCAAACGGGCAAGACGCGCTTCGATCTCTCGAACCTGCGCATCCAACGCTATGGCGATACGGCAATTGCAAGTTACACCTTGCTCATCAGCACATCGTCCGCTGCGGGCGTGCAGGTCGCCGCGCACAACGAAAGCCGGGTGATGGTGAAGTTGAATAGCGTTTGGAAAGTTGTCCATGTCCATAAATCACCCGCTTATTCCGCGCCGCATGTTGGGTAACGGATGATGAAATTTCCCGGCAAATTGGGTTTGCAACAGCGCGTACTCCCCAGTTATCGCGTCCCGTTCTTTGACCTGCTCGCGAGTCATTGCGAAGGCGGGATGAGTCTGTTTGCCGGAAAGGCCCGGGATGTGGAGATGATCTTGGATGGAGAAACGCAAAACGCAAAACGCGTGATGGCGGAAAACATTCATCTGCTTGGCGGCTCGCTCTATTTCTGTCACCAACGCGGATTTATTGACTGGCTCGAAGAGTGGAATCCTGATGCGCTGATTATGGAAGCCAACCCGCGTTATCTCGCCTCTCCTTCCGCCGTGAGTTGGATGCACAAACGCGGACGGCGAGTCCTCGGCTGGGGCTTGGGCGCCCCAAAACAAAGCGGGCTGTGGAAACGATTCATCCACCAATTCGACGGCATGATCGCGTACAGTCAGCGCGGCGCGGAGGAGTATGCCGCGTTGGGGTTTCCGCGTGAAAAGATTTTTGTGGCGCATAATTCGGTGTCGTCAAAACCGGAACAAGTTCCTGACCGCAGACCGCAGACGATTGACCGTGTGACAATTCTATTTGTGGGAAGATTACAGGCGCGAAAACGAGTCGATTCATTATTACAAGCCTGCGCTGAAATGGAATCCAAGCTACATCTGCTCATCGTTGGAGACGGTCCCGAACGCGCAGCATTGGAAACGCTGGCAAAGGAAACTTATCCTTCCGCAAAGTTCATCGGTGCAAAACATGGCGCGGAATTAAAGCCGTATTTCGAGCAGGCAGATTTATTCGTCCTGCCCGGCACGGGCGGGCTGGCTGTGCAGGAAGCCATGAGCTACGGCTTGCCCGTCATCGTGGCAAAAGGCGATGGCACGCAAGATGACCTGGTCCGCGAGAAGAATGGCTGGCAGATCGAGCCGGAGAATTATGGGGCTTTAGTCTCTACAATGAAAGACGCGCTATCGGATATAGCGCGTCTGCGAGAGATGGGGAAAGAGTCGTTTCGGATCGTTGCAGAAGAGATCAATATCGAAAAGATGGCGGAGACGTTCGTGAGCGCGTTGAATTCGATCACCGTGCCGAGATGAGGCTTGCCCTCATCCCGGCATTTGGGTTACGCAAAATCTGGGCGAGGGCGAACCTCGCTCCTACGATCAGCCCTTTTGAAATTGAATCAACGTCTCAATAAACTGCTTCTGTCCCGAAGCGTAATGTGTCGCCAGCGAGTTCAAGCGGAAGACAAGAGTCTTCCCATCCTTGAGTTCGATGGCGATCATTTTCTGGTTGAGGAACCCGCTCGGCTTGATGGATTTCATATCCGCGTAGGGAATGTCGCTTAATCCTTTGTTTTCCATTTTGAGTGAAGCAATCCCCATTTCAGTGGCGATAATGAACATCCGCTTGCGGGTGAGGGCGGCGAAGTAGTATCCGTCACCGATCAGGCTCAGACCGTTGGTTAGGATGACGGCTTTCAGCGATTTTGTGAAGAGAAAGCCTGTGAGTTCGATTCCCTCCCCGGCGTCGAGTCGAGGCGAAACTTCCCTGTGGACAAATTCATCGTATTTATGCATCATAACTCCTTCATGATTTCATCTTTTTTGCGTTCATATTCCACTTGTGAGATTAAATTTTTATCGCGCATTTCCTTGAGTTCTGCCATGCGTTCAAGCGCAGACTTTTTCCCTTTTTCCGGCGCCCCTGCGTTTGCAAACGGAGCAGGCGCGGACTTTTCGCGAAACCACCAATTGCGCGCAAAGATCAGCAACAACACAAAAAAGATTGAAGACGCAGCCAAACCGGTCACTCCCACAGCGGAAA
>DAOTXI010000060.1:0-4674 GCA_034435475.1 Anaerolineales bacterium | reverse complement strand
CAACTGGACCAAACACCAGCCAAGCGGTGAAGTGATGTCCATCTTCGATGCGGCGATGAAGTACCAAAGTGAAGGCGTACCGAGCATCGTCCTCGCAGGCAAAGAATACGGCACGGGTTCGAGCCGCGACTGGGCGGCGAAGGGTCCCATGCTGCAGGGCGTGAAAGCCGTCATCGCTGAATCCTTCGAACGAATCCACCGCTCCAACTTGGTGGGCATGGGAGTGCTTCCACTGAGATTCGCGGAAGGTCAGAACGCCGAATCGCTTGGCTTGGATGGCTCCGAAGTGTTCGACATCGAAGGTCTAACCGACAGCATCCAACCCAAAGCCGAGTTGATCGTCAAGGCGAAGAAAGCCGACGGCAAGGTGATTGAGTTCAAAACCACCGCGCTGCTGAACACCGATGTGGAAGTCAACTACTACCGCAACGGCGGCATCCTGCATACGGTGCTGAGGAATTTGGTGAAGTAAAAAATCGCAACACGAAGCCCTGGGACTTATGTCTCGGGGTTTTTTCTTTTGGATAAATCTATAACTCACCTTACGCGCGCCAGCGTTTTCTTTGCGTTTTGACCGCCGACGGCGGACCGCTGTTCTTACCCTAGAGTCGGTCGTCCGCGGTCATCGGTCAAATTGGACTTGAAGCCCGACTGAAAGGATAAACTGCGTAAGGTCAAAGGGATGGAATGTTCGAAGAACCGAGGTTCATCCCTTATAATTTGGGAGGTCAATTCATTCGATGACGAAAAACGTGTTTCCCCTTTTGGATATACCATGAAAATAAATCAAAAAAATATTCCAGGCTGGGCGCTTTTCATTTTGCTGCTGTTTGGAATAGCAGTGTGCCTTGCATGGTTATGGAGGATTTCATCCACCACGACCATGGGGAGCAGTGATTTTATTGGGTACTGGTCTGCAACTCATTTATTGACAAGGGGCGAAAATCCCTACAGCCCGGCATTGATGGGCGCGGTTCAAGAGGAGATCGAAACCGGGTGGGATGTCACCATCATGGCGTGGAATCCGCCGATCTTGTTTGTATTCCTGCTGCCGCTTGGCTGGTTGTCCTTCCCGATTGCCAAGTTTATCTGGACGATTGCCAGCATTGTGATCGTGCTGGGAGCGGGCTTAATGCTGACACAACTGTACCTTCCAAATGCCCGCCCTGAAACCCGCCTTCTCTTCCTGTTGTTTTCGGTTTGTATGCCCCAGGTGATTTCCGGTTTGTTCATGGGGCAGGTGACATTTCTGGTTTTCTTTGGGCTGACCGCCAGCCTCTATCTGCTTAACAAAGGACGCGGGTTCTGGGCGGGAGCCGCGCTGGTGTTGACGTTGATAAAACCCCATTTGGTCATCCTGTCGCTGCCTTATTTGCTAACGCGCATGGCGGCAAAACGACAATTTGCAGGCTGGGTTGGTTTGATCGCGGCAGGGATGATATGCGCCCTGATCCTGTTCGCCTTTCGCCCTGAATGGATTCAAGACCTGATCGAGGAGATGAACAACAACCCAACCAACTGGTTCACGCCAACCCTGGGCGGTCTGTTCAGTTATTTGCAAATATCTGAATCGCTTCGGTATACGATCCTGCTGTTCCTGCCCCTGCCGCTATACCTTGCCTGGTTTCACCCCAGCGCAGACTTGAACCCAACCGTGGCAGGGCTGACCCTGCTCACCGTGCCGCTCACCTTTTTCGGCTGGAGTTACGACCAGACTATTTTGTTGATCCCGATTGCCCAGGTGTTTGCATGGGTCACATTTTTGGAAAATCGCTCGTTGAAAATCGGGTTCGCTCTTGTCATTTTGACGGGGATGCTTGCGATCATTTTTCACCGCCTGACCAGCCGCAACGATGTCTTTCAACTTTGGTTTCCGTTTTTTTGGTGGCTCGTCTATGCCGCAGCCTGGCGGCTCTCCCAAACCGCCGCGCCGAAGGTTGCGCATTCAAATGAAGGAGGCGTTGCATGAATCTGCCCTGCGAACTTTCGATCATCATCCCAGTTGCTGGCAAGACCAGTATCAATGAAGAAACCTTGTCGCAAATTCATGCTGTAGCAACATCGCTCTCAATTGGTTTTGAAATCCTTGTCATAACCAACCGCCCCAATCGAATCCTCCCCTCAGCCATGCAGATCGAATCTGGGGGCTACGGCGCCGCTCTAAAAGCAGGATTTGACCGCGCCGCCGGAGATTTCATCCTTGTGATGGATGTGGATCAGAAAGACCCCGCCCGCTTCCTGCCTGACCTTTGGGCTGCGCGCGCCGCCGCAGACGTGGTCATTGCATCCCGATACATTTCCGGCGCAAAGACCGAAATGTCTTTTTTGCGAACATTTTTCAGCAGGGCATTAAACATCGTTTTCAGCCGCGGGTTGGATTTGAACGTCCGCGATATGTCCTGCGGATTCCGTTTGTACAGGGCGCAGATTATCCGAAATTTAAAATTGACCTGCGCAGACTACGACATCCTTCAGGAAATTCTGGTCAACATATTGATGGAGGGATATCAAATCTGTGAGATGCCGTGTGAATATCGCGCCGCGGGCGGCGAGGATGCGTTCACCCGCATCACCCGTTTTGGAACGGCATACCTAAAGACATTTGCCCGTTTATGGAAATTGCGCAACTCGATTGCCAGCGCCGATTACGATGCGCGCGCCTACAACTCCCTGATGCCCCCTCAACGATACTGGCAGCGTCAGCGTTACAACCACATTACGGAAATGCTGGCGGGGCAGGGCAGGTGTCTGGATGTCGGTTGTGGTTCGAGTCGCATCATTGGCAAACTTCCTCCCGGCAGCGTCGCAGTGGATATTCTGCGCCGCAAACTGCGCTACGCAAAAAAATATGACCAGATGCGCTCCCAGGCATCCCTGTTCAGCCTGCCGTTCGAGAGCGAATCCTTCCCCTGTGTTTTGTCTTCGCAGGTCATCGAGCATGTTCCCCGCGCAGGCGCGCTGGAGGAACTAGACCGTGTCCTTCAACCCGGCGGCTTGCTCATTTTGGGAACGCCCGATTACGCCAAATGGCAGTGGGTGGTCATCGAATGGTTATACAAAGTGATCCTGCCGCAAGCCTATGCGGATGAACATATCACCCACTACACCCATGCCGAATTGGTGAATGAGTTTGTGAACAAACGCGGGTATCAGTTATTGAAGACAAAATACATCTTGCAGGGAGAACTGATTCTGGAGCTGAAAAAACCATCCTGACCTGTCAATCCGTGCGACCGTGAAGCCATAAGCCGATGTTACAATCGCAGCATGTTTGAAGGCTTTGAAGAATTTGATATTCAAATTGGCGCAGCCACAATTCATGGAGTGAAGAAGGGCAGCGGCGCGCCGCTCCTGCTGTTGCACGGATACCCTCAAACGCATGTCATCTGGCACAAGATCGCGCCGAACCTGGCGGATCAATTCACCGTCATCGCCACCGACCTGCGCGGATACGGTGACAGCAGCAAACCGGCTGGCGGCGAGAATCATGCAGCATATTCCAAGCGTGAGATGGCGAAGGATCAAGTTGCAGTGATGCGTCACTTTGGTTTTGAGCGTTTTTATGTGGCGGGTCATGATCGCGGCGGCAGGGTGGCACACCGCATGGCGCTCGACCATCCTGAGTGTGTGCAAAGAATCGCCGTGCTCGATATCGCTCCCACGCATTGGATGTATACCACCACTGATCTTGAATTTGCACGCGGCTACTATCACTGGTTTTTTCTCATCCAACCGTATGATGTGCCCGAGAAAATGATCGCCGCCGACGTGGAACACTGGCTGCGCTCCAAGTTCGGTCAATGGGGCTGGGATAAAAGCGCCATCACCGATGAAGCCTATGCCGAATATCTGCGCTGCTTCAAAGACCTCGCCGCCATTCATGCCAGCTGCGAAGATTACCGCGCCTCGGCAGGCATTGACTTGCAACACGATGAGCAGGATATGCATAAAAAAATAACAGCGCCGCTGCTCACCTTGTGGGGTAAAAAAGGATTCGTCGGTAAAAAGTACGACCTCATAAATGTATGGAAAGAACACGCAGAGAATGCGAAAGGCTATGGCTTGCCCTGCGGGCATTATCTGCCCGAAGAAGCGCCCGAACAAACTTTGCAAGCGTTACAGCAATTCTTTGCAGGCACACAGAATACTTTGATAAATCATTGAGAGGCAGCATGGCTATCATTCTGGAAACCCCTCGGCTTGTTTTGCGTCATCAAGTCCTTGCAGACTTGGATGACCTTTGGGCGTTATATCAAAACCCAAACATCACCCGCTACATTCCCGATGCGCCGCGTTCACGCGAAGAAGCACAGGAGGAATTGGAATGGCACATGCACGGGCATCCACGCCATCCTGAGTTGGGATTATGGGCAACCATCTTGAAATCAAATGGAAAGTTCATTGGTCGTTGCGGATTGCTGCCCTGGGATGTGGACGGCGTTCACGAAGTGGAAGTGGCATATACCATCGCGGAGGAATATTGGGGGCAAGGCTTGGCTAGTGAAGCGGCTCAGGCAATTTTGAAATACGGCTTTGAAACATTGAAACTCTCGCGCCTTATTTCGTTGATCGAACCAGAGAACATTGGCTCGCAAAAGGTTGCCGAGAAGATGGGCATGCGGCTTGAAAAGAAAACCGAACTTCCAGTACATGGAGTGAATCAACCGGTATGGA
>DAOTXI010000059.1:0-4666 GCA_034435475.1 Anaerolineales bacterium | reverse complement strand
AGACTAACCCATGCCCACCCAATCTTCCTCCCCCCACCTTCCCTTCGGCGAAAACAAACAAGCCGACTGGTATGGCAAGGACATCATATCCGTCAAGCAGTTCAACCGCGCCGACCTCGAGTACGTCTTCGGCGCGGCACATGAGATGCGCGGCATGGTCGAGCGCGTCGGGACCTTCGACCTGCTGAAAGGAAAGATCCTCGCCAACCTGTTTTACGAACCGTCCACAAGAACATCGTCCTCGTTCACGGCGGCGATGGAACGGCTCGGTGGCTCTGTCATCCCGATCAATGAGGTTAAATATTCATCCGTGTCAAAGGGCGAGAGTCTTCCGGATACGATCCGCACGCTGGAGTGTTACGCCGATGTAATCGTCCTGCGCCATCCTGAGACTGGTTCGGCGGCGATTGCGGCAAAGGCGGCAAGGAAACCCGTCGTCAACGCGGGCGACGGAGTGGGAGAGCATCCGACTCAAGCGTTGCTCGATGCGTTTACCATCATGGAGGAATTGGGGCGGCTCGATAACCTGACCGTGACCATGCTCGGCGATTTGAAATACGGACGCACTGTCCACTCGCTGGCTCGGCTGCTTTCCCTGTTCGGTAATATCAAATTGAACTATGTTTCGCCGGATATTTTGAAGATGCCCAAAGAAGTGATGGACGAAGTCGGAGCGAAAAACGTCCCGCAGGTGGAGCATTCGTCGTTGGAAAAAGTCTTACCCGAAACGGACGTACTGTATGTGACCCGCGTCCAGAAGGAGCGCTTTGAAGACCCCGCTGATTACGAAAAGGTCAAGGGCGCGTATGTGATTGAACCCGGCATGATGAAAGCCGCCAAAAAGGAAATGATCGTCATGCATCCGCTCCCGCGCGTGACCGAGATCAGCATGGATTTCGACGACGACCCCCGCGCTGCCTACTTCCGCCAGATGGAATATGGCTTGTATGTGAGGATGGCGTTACTGGCGATGGTGTTGGGTAAAACGTAGTGTCAGGTTCCAAATGTCACGTGTCAGGCAACCTGAAACTTGGAACCTGACACCTGACACCGATTAATCCTCCGCCGCTCTTGCCACTTCCTCCGGCTCGAAGACCACTTCCTCCTTGCCGGTCAGTTTGGCTTCGATCTTCGAGACGATCAACCGCAAATGCCCGTTGTGGGCGACGTAATCCAGATCATCGGCGGGGACGGCGAGAATCGGGCAGAGGGTGAAGTTTTCGATCCAGCCTTCGTAGAGGTCGTTCAGGTTTTGCAGGTACTCGGGCGTGATGGTCCGTTCGTAATCGCGTCCGCGCTGGCTGATGCGGTTCATGAGCGTGTCAACGGATGCCCGCAGGTAGATGACGAGATCGGGCGGCGGCAGGAATTGAACGGCGGTTTCGTACAGGTCGCGGTAGGTCTGGTAATCGCGTTCGGAGATGTTGCTTTGCAGGTAAAGGTTGTAGGCAAATATCTCCGCGTCTTCATAGACACTGCGATCCTGAATCACAGACTGTGGGTGCTGGGCAAGGCTGAAATGGGAGCGCAGTCGGTGCGTTAGGAAGAAGACCTGCGAATGGAATGCCCAGGAGGTCATGTCTTTGTAGAAATCGGCAAGGTAGGGATTTTGCGTCACCGGCTCGTAGAACGGGTCCCAGCCCATCTGGTCGCAGAGCATTTTTACAAGCGTGGATTTTCCAACTCCAATATTTCCCGCAATGGCAATAAATCGTTTCATATCAGTCTCTCTGGTTGGTTTTGTTTTGTCTCTCTGTATCTTACCACTGGCATGAAAATAGGTGCGGAGTTTTAAGAAAAAATGGTCTCTTTGGGATATGGCATGATAATTGTCTAAACTTGCCCATGTTTGGCAGCGCGACATTAATGTCGCGCTGCGTTTGGAGGCTCGTCACAGCAATTGCCAGAGATACGAAAAACGGCGGACGAGGAATCGTCCGCCGTGTCTATATTCATCATTTCTTTGTCGCGAAGAATTACTTCGGAATCTCGCCCGCCAGTTCCTGGTCTATGATCTGGGTGAAGGTCGAGAGCGGTTGTGCACCGACGACAGCCAGCCCGTTGATAAAGAAGGTGGGCGTGGACTGCACACCGAGATTGAGGGCGAATTCCATGTCCTGCTGAATGAACTCGTCGTGTTTGCCGCTGTCAAGGCAGGCGGTGAACTCTTCCACGTTGAGACTCAAATCCGTCGCGTATTGGACGAAGGTTTCTCGGGTAAGGGTTTCACTGCTGAACAATTTGCTGTGATAATCCCAGTAGGCGTTCTGGTCGTTGGCACAGAGCGAGGCGATTGCAGACGGCATGGCGTCGGGATGAATGGATGTCAGCGGGAGGTTGCGGTACACAAAGCGGATCTGCCCCGGGTAGGCATTGAGCAATGCGTCATATGTCTCATCGTGGAAGCGGCGGCAGAATGGGCATTGGAAGTCGCTGAACTCGACGATTACGATCGGCGCGTCGTCGGGTCCGAGGCTCGGATAGCCTTCGGTGGGAATGTCGTAACGGGTGAATTGCGGCTCTTCCGTTACGGGGACTTCCGCCACGGGTGCGGCTGCCGCGGGTTGCGCAGAGTTGGTTTCTGCATTCGCGACAATGGCGGCGGTATCACGTCCCCACACCACATAGCCGAGCAGGATTCCCACCGCAAAGGCAAGCACGACCAGTACAGAATAGAAATGGCTGCGCTTGAAGGTGACGAATTCCTCCGGGTCAGCCGTAACCTCTTCGAGGGGTTCCTCGAAATCCGTTTCGTAAACCGCGGGCGTGGATTTTTTCGATCTGGAGGTTTTTGGAGTGGTCATAGTTACGGGATTATAGCCTTCAATGGGAAATTTTTGGAAAAGGACTTAATTTTCTTTCATCCTGCATCTTTTTTCGGGCAAGCCCCGTATATTGGGCAAAGGAGATTATTTAATGACCACTCAGAAACAACATATTCCCTGGTATTTGTGGCCCTTTGCCGCTATTTGGAATCTGCTTGCCGTCATTGTAGAGATGACCGGGCGGCTCGTGGCGATGATCCTCGGCATCGTTTTTGTCCTTGTCGGCTTTATCGTCAGTCTGACGGTTGTCGGCGCGATCATCGGCATACCGCTGGCGGTGGTGGGTTTATTGCTCTTGTTCCGCGGGATGTTTTAGCTGTTTGCGTAGGTCGCGTTCTCTTACGCGCCTATCGGCGCAAGAGAGCGCCGATTACGCGATTATTGGGGATCTGTTTTCGGTTCTGGATTCCGCTTGAAGCGCAGACTCAGGCTCCCGGTCCGGGCGGAGGCGATGAAGCGTTTGACGGGGGGCAGGCGCAGAATCAGGAAAATCCCGAGGACGAGTCCATAGATCAGCGGGCGGATGATATCCCCTGAAAGCGCGAAGAGGTCGCCTTTTTTGCTCCATGCAAAATGCAGGACGGCAAGCGGGGCAATGAGATATACCACCTGATGCAGGCGCTTCCAGTTTTTGCCGAGGCGGACTTTCCAGACATCGAACGATGTGACGCCAAGCGGGATGAGCAAAATGAACGACGCCGCGCCGACGAGAATATAGGGCTTTTCGAGAACAGTGCGGACGATCAGACTCCAGGCGAGACCATAATCGAGATTGACAAAGATCAGGACGTGGATGGTTGCGTACATCAGCGCATACAAGCCAAGCGTGCGGCGGCGTTTGAGCAGTTCGGGGAATTTGATGAGCATATTGAGCGGCGTGCAGAGAAGCGACATCACCAGCAGGGTGATGGCATGACGCCCGGTGCGTTGTTCGAGTTCCTGGATGGGGTTGATGGAGAAGGAACCCATCAGCAGTTCGACGATGATCCAGACGATGGCAGACCATGCGTAGAGATGGATGGCAATTTGAAGCGGGGTGTAGCGATTTAAGATTTTCATTCTTTAGAAATTCAAACTCAGATCCATCCCGGCATAAAGATCCGCGACCTGCTCACCGTAGCCGTTGAATAGCAGCGTTTCACGGCGTGTCAGTTCGCCGATTCGTCGTTCGGATGCCTGTGACCAGCGCGGATGGTCCACGTTCGGGTTGACGTTGGCGTAGAAACCGTATTCGTTGGAGGCGACCGTCTTCCAAAGCGTGTTGGGCTGTTCGTCAGTCAGTTCGATCTTGACAATGGACTTGATGGATTTGAACCCATACTTCCACGGCACAACCAGACGGATCGGCGCGCCGTTCTGCGGCAGGATGGTTTCGCCGTAGATGCCGGTTGCCAGCAAAGTCAGATCGTTCATGGCTTCGTCGAGGCGCAGACCTTCCTGATAGGGCCAGGGATAGAAGGCGCTGCCCTGCCCCCGCATTTCTTCCGGACGATAAACCGTTTCAAAGCGGACGTATTTCGCATCCATAGTCGGTTCGACGGCTTTCAACAAACTTGCCAGCGGAAATCCGTTCCACGGGATGACCATGCTCCACGCCTCCACACAGCGCAGGCGGTAGATGCGTTCCTCCTGCGTGAATTTGCCGAGCAGGTCTTCCATGCCGAAGGTGGTTGGCTTGTTCACCAGCCCATACACTTCCACTGTCCACGGGGCGGGATTGAACCTCTCTGCGAGCCTGGCAACACCTTCCTTGTCGGTGGTGAATTCGTAAAAGTTGTTGTAATTTGTGATGTCTTCGAACGAATTGGCGGGACTCCCCAACTCGTCGGTCAGACCCGAAG
>DAOTXI010000058.1:0-3296 GCA_034435475.1 Anaerolineales bacterium | reverse complement strand
AGGCGTGCCCCAAAATAATGGGACCAAACGCCATGCGATAGTCAATATATTTTTTACCGTCTACATCCCACAAATAGCCGCCCTTGGCTTTTTCAACATAGGGAGTAATGCCATCTCCCCAAAAACGAAAATTAGAATTTACGCCCAACGGTGCGACCTTCTGCGCTCGTTGTTGGAGTGCCTGAGTCTTTGAGCCGAACATGATTGCTCCTTTATATCGCGTATCCGGCGTTCTCAAACACCGGGCGCATTAGAGAATACGCGCTACGCCTGGGATTTATTTGGATGCGGTTATGGTTTCGTTCTCTGACAATTCATTCGCTATTCGCTCTGGCACTCTCCACTGGTAAACATCTTTGAGAATGATCGGTACGATGGAGGTTGTGGTCTTTCGCACCCCTGGAACCTTGCGCACTACTTCGGTCACAAAATAATAGATCTCCGAAGTATCGCGCGCAACCACCTGAATACTGATGTCATTCTGTCCGATGCCGCAGGCTACGTACGTCACATTTTCGAAGGAAGCCATTTTCCTGGCAACATCCAAGACGGTATCGGCTTCCACCTCCAGCCAGACATCTGCCTTGATCTTATAACCCAAAGCCTCCGGGTTGACCACTGCACTAATCTGAATGACCCCTTCTTCGATCATTCGGTCCACACGGTAGCGAATCGCGCGCTCTGAAATATCGCCCATACGGCGCGACATTTCAGAAGCGGACATGCGCCCATCTTCCAAGAGCAAATTGACGATTTTTATATCTATTTTGTCGAATTCATACATGGAAATCTAGCTTCTCTTCCGAAAGTGACACACAGAATATACCTTACAGCATTTTAAACGTCAAGGGCGTAAAAATTGGCGCAGATCAGCCTTTTCATTTACAATCACGCGAAATTTAATGGAACAACCTCAATGAAAATCTCCCTGTCAGAAATCCAATCGCCCAAAGTTCTCAAAGCCGCCGAAATAAAAATCAAGTTCGACTCAATTCCTGTCAGATACTATCGGCATGGCTGGCAATCGTGGTCGCTCGCCGCATGGACAGATCTCTTCCAGCCGCTCCCGATTCAAAAACCCTTGATATTACATCCATATCAGACCGACGCAGTGTATTCCCTTGAAAAAGACCCGCATGGCTCATGGATGGGCGCAGTGGAATTTTCAGACGGGCAAATCCTTTTTCTTGGCGCACTTTCCACTGATACGCATGTTTTCCTAAAAGGAAAACAACTCGAAGGTCGGAGCGATTCGGGTGAGGCAGAATGGTTTTGCGCTCATGGAGACGAGGATAAAATTTTCAGCGAGTACGCGACGTTATTGGGGGAACGTTTTGGCGCAACAGCCAAATCCGCTTCGCCCCGGGTATGGTGTTCATGGTACGGATTCTATTCATACATAAACGAAAGGAATTTACAGCAGACCATCGATATGCTGGGCGATTTGCCTTTCGACGTGATACAGATCGATGATGGCTGGCAGAAAGATATCGGGGATTGGGAGCCCAATGAAAAATTCCCTTCGGGTATGGCGACAATGGCAGAAAAGATCAAAGCCACAGGCAGAACAGCCGGGCTTTGGCTGGCTCCCCTATTGATCTCCGCCAACTCGAAACTTTTCAGCGATCACAAAGACTGGGTGGTAAAAGACGATAAAGGGAAATACGTCACAACTGGATTTAACGTCTGGGGTCACAATATTTACACGCTGGACGTTACGCATCCCGACGTAATCTTGTGGCTGGTCGACCTCATGAGCCGGGTGCGCCGCTGGGGCTTTGACTACATCAAAATGGACTTCCTCTACGGCGGCGCGATGAAAGGGAACCGTTTTCTGTCCATGCCGCGTGAACTTGCTTTTCGAGAGACACTGGGCAAAATGCGGAAAGCCCTGGGCGACGACGCATATCTGCTAGCCTGCGGAGTACCCATATTACCCGCGCTTGGCTTATGCGACGCCATCCGTGTCGGACCGGATGTTTCACACAAATGGGAAGATCATCTTTTTGAAAATCTATTACAGAATTATTCCACCCCAAGTGCCCGCAATGGAATCCGGACCGTATCTCATCGGTTGTGGCTTAAACCGCTCGTACACGTCGACCCTGATGTTGAATACTTTGTGGAAAAAGAAAACGAACTGGAAAAAGAGCATAAATTGCAATTGCGCGACCTTGCCCTGATCTGCGACTTCAAGGCAACAGGCGATCTTCCCCAATGGATGACCTTCGACGAACGTGAAAAGATCCGGGAGTTTCTAACGGCAACACCAAAAATTGAAAAGATCGGGAGGTATCGTTACAAAATCGACGAGCGAGTTGTGGATTTCTCAGAGGCTGTTAAATTAAACCCAGCTCCAAAAGGGTTCGCCTTGCTCCTCGGTGCGTTCATTGGATGGGCAGGGAACTTCAAAACCATCTTTAATTTTTTTCTTGCATTGGACAATGCCGAAAAGAAAAAACGAATTGGCAAACACCATCTCAATTAACCGAAGTCGCAACAAGCCTCAATTGCCAAACATCTCATCAGTCTTGGCTGCCATCACAAAGTCATTTTGATGCAAGCCCTTCACTACATGCGTCCACCACTGAATGGTGACCCTGCCCCACTCCAACACAATAAGCGGATGATGGTCTTCCTTCTCGGCGGTCATTGCGATCTTGTTTGCAAAAGCAACTGCTTCAACATAGTTTTTCAGTTTGAAGACTCGCTGCAAACGTTTGATGCCATCGACTTCAACCAATTCCCATTCGGGGATTTGAGAAAGAAGTTTGGTGACCTCAGCATCGGTCAATGCTGGATCACCTTTTCGGCATGGAATACATTTTCCATTCGATAAATCGCTCATAACAAGCCTTTGATGTCTTCGGGTTTCGAGAGTCGAATCCGCAAGGCTTTGCGCCCGGCTGCTTTCAAAGCTTCGTAATCACCCAACGCCTGCGCGCGGATAAGCGTTCCGAAGGTCAAGCCCTGTCCGGGAATATCCATATCGGTTTGCGCGTCATACACAAACTGGATGAACCGTCCCTTGTTGGGACCACCTTTATGGAACTGTCCCGTTGAATGTTGGAAGCGCGGACCAAAGCCAGCAGACACCGGGAACTTGGTCTTGGCGCGGATATTCGTGCGCAAAGTTTGAATGGCTTCGATCATTTCGCCGTTACGCGGCAGGTAAGCGTTGATGGTGATGAACTCTCCAGATTGTGGGTCCGCTAGAAATTCTTCAATAGCTTTCTTGGCATCTTTCACATCAACCAAATCTGTTTCAGCCAACTTACCCGTAGACTGATAATCCT
>DAOTXI010000057.1:0-13883 GCA_034435475.1 Anaerolineales bacterium | reverse complement strand
GCATATATCCGCGTGTTGGGCGTTTTCACGCCGTAATCGTAGGAGAACCATGAATTTTTTATTTCAACCCGCGCCCCATTGCCGGGCGCTAAAAGCGACCCGATCTTCACCGCATTCCTGACGATATCGTATTTACTTTCTCCCGGCAGGATTTCCAAACCGGGCGCAAAATGAAAAAACCACTCCAGGCGATGCGCGGTTCTTTCCCCGACTTTGGCTTGGTCTGTCAATTCCCAAACCGACTGCTGCGGGTGAGATATTTCCCGGGTCAGTTCCACACCGTTGACGGGCGGCAACTTTCCGGTGACGGTTTTTCCATCCCAACCGGCGCATTCCGCATCGGTGACGCGCGTCCAGCCAAAGAACCGTTTGGGGTCGCCCTGCTGGATGCCATCCACCATCACAGTATTATGCGCGCCGGTAAGCCGGAAATGACTTCGCCACTCGCCCGAGTACATGTATGTTCCAGAGTCGACGAGCAAAGGTTCGCCATTGACCCACAACACCAGGCTGAGCAGGTCGCAATGCGCGTGAGCGCAATACCCCGCGCCACCTAAACCGAAAGGTCCACAGCGAAAATAAGCCGCATCCGAATCGGCAGACCAAGAGTCGCGGATGATGTAGATGCCGCCCTTTGGAAACTGGCGGGAGGTTTCTGCGGGCGCCTGGGCGCGGATGGAATTCCATGCGGTCAACCCTTCGGGACCAAGCATCCAAAACGATTCGGGGTCAAAATTCTGTGCGGCGAATTTCATGTCGCCCCGGTTGAACAATGTCGCCCCGGTGGAAAGAAGCGGGCGGACGTCCCAAAAATCCTTTTCCAGCCCCATGCCCAATGCCTTCCCGTAATCAGAGTCACCCCAATACGGGACTGTTCCCGCTGGCGTCACGCTGAAAAGCATATACTCGAACATTTTCTCCAGGGTCGGCGCGAGTTCGAGTCGGGCGGGCAATGCGTCTCGATTACAGCGAATAAATACAAGCGACAAAAGTTCCAGCACAAAGCGGTGATACCCGATGGCTTGTTCCTTGTGCATCCCGTCCGGGTGGATTTGCAGCCCGGCTTGTTGGGTAATAAGACGCAGGGCATTTTCGCGCCAGTCTTGCGCGGCGCGAAATTCGGGAAACGCGGACGCGACCACGAACAAACCGGCCAATTCGGCGATGATATGATTGTTCGGCACATCCCTGGTTGTGCGGGCGGTCTGCAAATGCCTGCTCAAAAAATCGGCTTGCTGCCAAAGGCTTTTCATGAATCGCCCGCCGGTCTTCTCCCGAAACAGGGAAGAGTCTCGAAAGAATTGAAAAGCCGCCGTCCAGGCAAGGAGGCGAATGGCAACTTCCAGAGGGTAGTACCAGTTCATTCCATGTTGAAGGGGATTCTTCTCGATCCAATCTTCGATCAGGGCGCAAAAAGCGGTTATATAGCGCTGATCACCTGTAAGCCAGTAGGCAATTCCGAGGCTGATCAGAAAATGATGCCGGTTCAGTTCCCAATAGACGATCAAATCCGCCGGGCGGCGGGCGGAGTATAGATATGAAGTATAACGGCTGCGATGCCAGAGGGGCCAGCGCCAGCCGGAGACAGGCTCGGTATGCCAGTCTATTTTGTTCGGAAAAGAATAAACCCGCCCAAGAAGATGAATTTCATTCCTGCAAACGGCGTCAGCCGCGGCAAGCACGCCAGAGACATACTCCGGAAATTTCTCCCTGAGCAGGGTAACGGTTGCTTCCCGTGAATCATGGGGCAGTAAAAACGAGGAGCCGGGGCGGGCAGCCAAATGATCCAGAAAGGACGCCAACGATTCCCATTTTCCTGCGGTACGCGACAGAAATTCCGCATCGTTCATCGCCCGGCGGGAGAGCCATCCCCACCAGACGGACTGCGACTCAACTCGAATTCGGTGTCGAATCCCACGCAGGGCGTTCGATACCATACCGTTGAACCCGATCTCCGAAATTCGCTTCAGGTAATGGCTTGGTGTCTTCATTTAGCCCGCCGGTTGAATTGAAGCAGGAACCGTTTCGCCATGCCTTTTTCTTCAGTAGTGATCTCGCCCAGAAGCCAGAGCGCGCCGGTATATACCAATGCGCCCAGTCCGATCTTTACCAGCGTGGGCAGGAGGGCAACGCTACCGTCATCCATGAAATTCAAGCCATAAAGAACTCCGCCCATAAGTGAAACGGCGCCAACCACCCGAAGCAGGGTGCCTGCGGAGATTTTCCATGTCAGGTATGGGCGCGAAGTGTACGCCTGCAAGGCTAACAATAGGATATATCCAATAAGAGTCGTGACCGCCGCAACCGTATACCCATAAGTTGGGACAAGCAGGAGGTTGAGTCCGACATTGAGCGCCCCTGCCAGTAATTGATTCAGCGCAAACTGAAGAGTCTTATTATTAAGGAGAAGTCCCCAACAAGCGATTCGGGAAAGTCCCCAAGCAAAGGTTGAGAATGCGACAAAGCCGACTATTCGATAGCCTTCGTGATAGGCTTCGCCGGTTAGCAGGGTTACAAAAGGCAGGGCAAGGCTGGTCAAGCCAACCGTAACCGGCAGTCCGATGATCAAAAATAATCGAGTAAGCCGGGTGAGCAGGTGTTCTGTCTTTTCCCGTCCCTGGGTTTCCCATGCATTCGCTACTGTGGGTCCGAGGCTCATCAAAAACAAAGTAACAACCAGGTTGATTGTGCGGTCGGAAATATTGTATACAGCGGAGTACAAACCGACTTCAACTCCGGGACGGAAAAATTCGATCACGAAGCGATCTGAAAGCCGAAGCCCCCAAAAAGCCGTGTTGCCGAATGCCAGGGGCCAGGCAAAAGACCAGATGGCTGTCATCGAAGAAGGGTCGAGGAGGGTTGCTCCGACTCGTACTCCCCGCATGGTTGCGCGAATCAAAAGCGGAATTGCAATCATCTGCACCAGGAGCGTTCCATACATCAGCCCTTCAATGCGCAACCCGAAGACAAGCACGAAGATCAGCCCCAAAATAAGTCCACCGTAATAATTGGCAAGGTTTAACCGTGTAAAAAGCCCGCTTTTTTGTTGGACTCGCAAGACTTCCATGAATATCGTATAAAAACTGTTGACAGCAAAAATAAGAATACTGATCCACAATAGCGGAAAAAGCGCTTCAGCAATCCGTCCCCGGAATAATAAAAGTCCCGCTGCGCTGAGAACGCTCATCCCCCCGGCTGCCAGCGCGGTCATGGCAAACACATTGGTAAAAAAGGCGCCCAGATTTGATTTTGCCTTGTAAGCGGGAAAGAAACGCAACGCGGCTGTCCCAATTCCGGACATTGCCAGGGCAAACAAAAAATCGGTAACGCCAACTGCCAGCGCCCAGTCGCCGTATTCATCGGGAAGAAAGATGCGGGTCAGGATGGGGGTGGTAATCAGCCCGGTCAAGGCGGGCAACACCTTGGTTGGCAGATAAACCAGCATATCCCGTATAAATGATTTGACCATTTAATATTAACCTAAGAATAATCAATAATCAGTCTGATCGAATTAGGGTGACGCAAGAGGATTATCAAGGTCGCCTGCAAAATTTTGAATGTATTCCAACTTGATGGGCAGCCGCTGGTCGAGCAACCCGAGCTTTCCACGCCCGCCGCGGGGTAATTCATCCACGAACTCAATCGTCACATCAAACTCGTTCGAATATAATTTTGTATGGATATCTTCAAGAAGCTCCCGTTCAACATCAATTGGCGAATACCCTGGAGCCAGGACAATGCGGGCAGCCAACTTACCGGGCGCATCCTGGACAAACTTCATTTCCCTGATTTTGGTGACAACGCCCCCATGAACGCTGGCATAAACCGGGGAAAAGGGGACGACATAGCCGCTCTTTGACAATACCAACTCGCCAAGCCTTCCCTTAAAATCGGAAACGAGAGTGGAATGCCGCCCGCAATCGCAACGATTGGGTGAATAATCGGCTATATCTTCGGTGACATAACGAATCAGGGGCATGCAAAAGGTATCAAACCCGGTTCCTGCAACCCTGCCGGGGGTTCCGGCCCTTCCAATTGGGGCATTATCCTGGTCAATAAGCTCAAAAATTCCATACTCCATTCCGACATGATATCCCTGGTGCTTTTCGCAATCAACCGCATCCGTAATTTTTTCAGTCATGCCGTACCGGCTATAAACCGCGCAATTGAATGTTTCACCTATGAATTTCCTTTGGTGGGGCAAAATTGTTTGCGAACCCAAAAATATTGCCTGTATCGTTTTGTTTTCGACCCCGTTTCGCTTCATGAATCGGGAAAGGATCTCCATTGACGAGGAATCACCATGAACGAATTTCGGTTTGAAATCCTCGATGATTTTCTGGTAGCGGAACATATTCTCTTCTGTTAAATCATATGATGATAAAAAAAGAGCGTTATCGCGAACATTATAAGAATGCCAGCGCGGCTTGCCGCTGGACCCCTTCTCTGGTGGGGCGTTACCACGCAAGACCAAATAAGGATCCCCAAATTGCCAGCCAGCCCACCGTCTCTGGCGATATACATATCCCAATTCGTGTATATAAGACGTTGCCCTATCCTGGTACACTCCCAATGGAACGCCTGTGGAACCGCTTGTAGTACGGTAAGCCAGGGTAGTGCGGTCTACATTACGCGCCACCAAGTCTTCGAGGTTTTGCCTGACGTCATCTTTCGTCATAAGGGGTAACTTTTGCAGGTCGGTCAGGGACCGTATATCCCCGGGTTTCAATTTATATTGATCGAAAACGCGCCTGTAATAGGGAACATTTTCATAAGCATGAATCACAAGCGCCTGGAGTCTTTCAAGTTGATATGCAGCGAAATCCGATTTTGTCCACCATTGAGTTTCTTCAAGCCAATTAAGATGCCGCAGGAATTCAGAATCATCCCAAAGCGGATGCCTGACAAACTTATACTTAATTCGCCGGTATCCCATCTGAATGTGAAGCGGGAGTTTACGGCGTATTTTTTGAACAATAGCTGATGAACCGGCCATAATACTATCTCCTGGTAAACACTAATCTGCCTGGTTGATGGCAATCTGCCCATTACCAGGCAGATAAAACCTATAAATTACTTCGTTGACCCCAAACATCATTCCAAGCAACGGAGTCCAGCGCCATTGCGTAAAAGTCGAGTTTGCAACAGCGGCAATCAATATTGCCAGGTAAACAAGCAGGTTGCCCAAAACCACAGCTTTCATATATTCATGAGGCAGGGCGCGCCAGAATCCAATCCCTCGAACAAGGAATAACCCGGATAGCCAGACGAGGCTTAAGTACCCTAGCAATCCGGATTGGAGCATAATGCGCAGGTGTCCATTATGGATAAAACTGCTTCCGTTTGTAATGGTACCGTCTGCATTCCGGTAATCGAGGCGAAAATCCAGAGGCCGATACGGAGTTCCCATGCCCAAGCCTATCAACGGGTGTTCTGCAATCGCAACATAGGCATATTCGTTTTCGATGAGTCGCCAATTTAGCGAACTATCACTACCCTGAAAAGTTTCCGACTCGCCAAGTGTCATCAGCCGGTCTGTTGAGGCAAATACCAACCTCGCCGCACGAGATTCAGGGTCTATAAAAACCACCAAAAGTATGATCGCACCCAGGGAAGCCAATGACGAAGCGGCGATTATAAACCTTACCCGTTCATTCCAATTTAATAATAAAAATAAAAAGGCGATTACCGCTATCAATGCGCCCCAAAAGCTTCTCAAGAATGTCAGTATTATCGCGAGCCCAAACACAAGCAATATAATCAGGTTTAATGATGCCCGCAAAGGCGATTTCTCGATTGCCAGGAGGCAAATAATCACCATAAAGGAGATCATGACAGTAGACCAGCCTGGGGGGAGGATGCGTGTAATGTCGTCGAAAGATGTATCCTGCGTGACAAGCGCTTCGACCCGGCCAGGCAGGATTTGAACTGAGTCTCCCAATATAAACTGGGCAACCATTGCCAAAGCAACCACCATGGCAATCGTAAACACGCCCGACAACAACAACTTCAACTGCCGCGGCTCTCTCACCAGTTGCGTCAGAACAAAGAATGTCAGGTAATAGGAAAACACGCGAATTGACCGCCTTGCCAATTCCGCCTCCACTTCCGAGTTAAAGACAGCAATCAACGTGGAGAGAATGGTAATCACAATGAAGAGCCAGAGGGGGGTATCGAGCGGGGTACGAACAAACCGAAAATCTTTTTCGACAACCGACCGGACAAGGATGAGCCCCAACATGCCGGTCAACAGAATATCCGACAAATGGAGGCTTACGCCAAAGGAAACCCTCGGCATTTGATCTTCGAACAATATGCTCGATGTCAACACCAATATTCCGACAAGGGACAATTCAGGGCGTTTCAATACCAGATAGATTGAAATAAGTATTGCCAATGCCCCAACAACTGCGGTTGGCGGAAAGACAAGCATGACCAAACCGAGAATAAGGCCAACAACGATGACAAGCGTAAACTGCGGCACGAGATGGAGAGTCAAAGAAGATGAGTGTATTTTTTGACTAAACAGCCTAATCTTTGTCGATACGACATTCATCACAATTGATTTTCTCATTTCGTCCAACTATATTTTCCACCTGCCAGCAGGAAGCGGCAGCGCCAATTTGGGTTATGCTCAACTAATAGTGTTATGAGGCTGGTTATAGTTCAGTGGCCATCGTCAAGACAGGTCATTGATGCCTGCTGACATCAATTTTTCCAGGACCGGCGACACTGCGCTCAGAATTAATTCGCGTTCTTCCACATTGAAATTCACCTCATTGGTTTCACGCGGCTTGAACGGTACGCCATCCCGGAGTTTCAGAAAATCGAATATTTTCTTAGACTCGTTTTCCGAATGATTAACCAATCGCCCAAATTGAACGACATGCACATCAGGCAGTTCATGATACTGAAGAACTATTTCTGCGCCAGCCTTCCAAGTCTCAATGTGCTCATATAAAGTAAAGCGATGTTCCTGTTCAGCGCTCAACGACTCGCCCCAAGTCCGCCGAGACATGGACCAGATTGTGGAGAAGGGATCGCGTATCGCTAATAGAAGTTTAGCCTTTGGAAGAATTTTTCTAACATTGGCAACGAACTTGACATAATCCCGCGACGGAAATGCAATGGGTTCCAATGGTTCCTTGTCCATAATCAGTTTTTTCCCAAGACTTAACCGGGAATCAATATAATAATCATAGACCAACTTTTGGGCCAACAATTCGATCTTTGCGATTTCTTTATCCAGGTTGCGAAAACGATGAGCTTCTTCAAGAAAACGATGCGCGCCGATCAGGATGCGTGACTCTGGAAATGCTGAAATCTGCTTGTGCGTACCCAGCCATCGAACCAAGGCAGAGGTGCCAGATCGAGGAGAACCCGTTATCAAACAAAATTCATGCGGAAACAACCCGGTCTTTTTCTGAAGATTCACCACCAGGGAACGCGCAGAAGAACGTGCAAATGTGAAAGTGTTTTTCATGCTTCAATTTATGTTCCTGCTTAATCAAATAAACGTTATCAAGAAATCAGCCATGGCGGGCAACCCATAATGTTGCCCGCCCGTGACTACGAGATCCAACCTGGAATCTATTATTGCGATTATTTTTCTACAGATTTGATCTCGGAGGCAACAACTGCTACTTGATCCTCGGTTAATTCAGGATACATGGGCAACGAAAGTATTTCGCCCACCAGTTTTTCCGAAACGGGGCAGGAATACTTGGGCTTTCCGTTTTTTAAGTAATACGGTTGGAGATGAACCGGGGTTGGATAATGTACGGCGGTGCCAATTCCGCGTTCCTTTAAAATACCTTGTAGGGCATCCCTGTTTTGTGAGCGGATCACGTAAAGATGATAGACATGTTGATAACCGGGCAATTCCACCGGTCTTCCTACAACGGAGTCCGCCAAAAGAGTGTTGTAAATTTCGGCAAGTTTCCGGCGTGATGCGATCCATTCGTCAAGATGTTTCAATTTAATTCGCAGAATAGCAGCCTGAAGATTGTCGAGATGATGGTTGAATGGGTGTTCTTCATGAACATTTTTTACCCGTTGCCCGCAATTACGTAGCGTCCTAATCTTCTCGGCTACATTCTCATCATTCGTCGTGACCATTCCTGCATCGCCACACGCGCCAAGGTTTTTGGTAGGGTAAAAACTAAACCCCGCAGCATTGCCAATCCCACCTACGCGGTGCCCTTTATACATTGCACCATGCGCCTGGCAGGCATCTTCCACGACGACCAGGTTGTATTTTTCAGCAATTCCCAGCACAACGTTCATATCCGCCGGGAGACCGTAAAGATGGACGGGGAGAATGGCTTTTGTGCGGGAAGTAATCGCTTCCTCGATTTTATGGACATCAATCGTCCACGTTTCGGGGTCAACGTCTACAAAGACCGGCGTTGCGCCCGTAAACGAGATTGCGGCGGCAGTCGCTGTAAAGGTATGGGCTGGCAAAATCACTTCATGTCCGGGTCCGATGCCAAATGCGCGCAGGCTGAGTTCAAGGGCGGAAAGTCCATTGTCCACGCCAATTGCGTACTTTACGCCGCAGTATGCCGCAAACTCCTCCTCGAACCTGGAGACATCCTGCCCAAGGATAAAATCTCCCCGGTCCAGTACGTCTTGAACAGCGGTGGAAATCTCGTCGCGAAGTTTTTTGTGCTGATGCGAAAGATCAATCAATGGGATAGTACTCATTGTTCCTCACTTTATGGTTTCTTGATAATGCGGGCAGGGTTTCCGACCACCACCGCGCCTGCGGGGACATCGCGGGTTACGACACTGCCCGCCCCCACCAGCGCGCCCTCCCCAACGGTTATGCCGCAAAGGATGGTGGCATTGCTTCCGATGGAGGCGCGCTTTCCGATCCGCGTGGGAATACAGACCCAATCCGCCTCTGTTTGAAGGCCGCCGCTTTCTGTGGTGGCGCGGGGATATTTATCGTTGATGAACATGACGCCGTGGCCGATAAAAACCTCGTCTTCGACCGTCACGCCTTCGCAGATAAAAGTATGGCTGGAGACTTTCACGCGCTTTCCGATTTTTACGCCTTTTTGAATTTCGACAAAGGCACCTACGCGGCTTTCATCGTCTATTTCACATCCGTACAGATTGACGAAAGCATAGATCTTTACGTCGCGCCCCAGTTTTACATCTGGCGCAATGCGGGCATATTCACGGGTTCCCATGCAAAGGTCTCCTTGGAGGAATGATTTCTAAGCGAATTCTCCGCCGCTTCGATGATTTTTACGACCTGCAAGCCGTTATATCCGCCGCTGTACGGCTGGGTCTTGTTAATGATGCTGTCGACAAAATGCTGGCATTCCTGGCGCAGCGGCTCCGTGATTCGAATTTTAGGAATGATTATATCTCCCGAACGGTAATTGCATTGAAACTCTCCATAGCTATCCGTGTATTCAGGAGCGTCCACGCCTTTATCATAGATCTTGAGTTTATTCTCATTCTCCATATCGTTGAAAACGATCATTTTTTTGCTTCCAACAACGGTAATCCGGCGGACTTTGCAAGGATCGAGCCACGAAACGTGAACATGGGCGGGGATCTGATTCGGGAAGATAAGATTCAAGTACGCCACATCAAAACTGTTTTCAAAGACGCAATTCGCTCCAAATGCGCTGACTGAAACCGGGGGCTGGTCCAACAGGTACAATAAAATGGAAATGTCGTGCGGGGCAAGGTCCCAAAGGACGTTTGAGTCGCGTTGAAACAGTCCGAGATTCAGTCGGGCCGTATCTATGTAATGGATGTCCCCCAACTCTCCGCTCTGGATATATTTCTTGAGCGCTATAACCGCGGAATTATAGACAAAGGTATGTCCAACCATGAGGGTCAACCCCTTTGCTTCCGCCAAGCGAATCAGTTCCTCCGCCTGCCGGCTGTCCTGCGTCATCGGCTTTTCGATGAGGACATGCAGTCCGTTTTCAAGACACTGTTTTGCAACCGGGTAATGATACACCGGCGGAACAGAGATAACGACCGCGTCCAATCCCATGTTGAACAAATCGTTGTAATCTGCCGTCGTACGGATATCCGGGTAGAAGGAGAGTGCGCGCTGCAATCGTTCCTCTTTGAGGTCGGCAACTGCAACCAGCTCTGCCGAGGGCAGGTCAAAAAAATTTCGAGTCAAATTGGGTCCCCAATATCCATATCCGATGACGCCCACCTTGATGGTCTTCATAGTATTTTCTCCTTAACTGCGATATTACCCAGCCCCTTTGGTAGATAATATCATTAAAGGGGTCTTCAACGCAATCTTTAAATCCTGCCAGAGGGACGGATTATTGATATATTCAAGATCAAACATTACCTGTTCGTCGAAATCTGCGGTACATCGTGCCTGCACTTGCTGAAGTCCGGAAATGCCAGGCTGGGCTTCCAGGCGTTGGAGGTGCCAAGGCTTGTAAACTTCGACTTCGTAAGGCAAGGCCGGGCGGGGACCGATCAGGCTCATGTCGCCGCGCAGGACGTTCCAAAACTGGGGGATTTCGTCAAGGCTGAATTTTCGAAGAAATCTGCCTGGCAAGATTATTCGCGGGTCGTTTGTAAGTTTGCGAATTTGGTTTTTTTCTCCCTGTATTTCCTTGATCTTTTGATGGTCATTTTGAATCAAAGCCTGCACATATGCTCTATGCGCAGATTCGTTGCCATTCACTTTCATGGTGCGAAACTTATACAACATGAAATTTTGACGTTCCCAGTAATAAGTAGCGCCGCGGCGGACCCGCTTCGCGCCCACTCGTTCTTGTTTAAAGAAAATCGGACCGGGCGAATAAGCAAAAATCAGGATTGAAATCAAAGCCATCACTGGCAAAAGGAAAAGCAACAATATTCCGGCAACCAGAACATCCGCAACACGCTTGATAATGTAGTAGGCAATACGCTCATCGCGCAGAAGCAGTATCCAATCCGGGTTGGACTGGCGAACTCGTTTCAATTCCATCTGGTTTTGCATCCTGTTTGTCCTTTCAAAAAAATCCGACTATGAGGAAAAACTTCGCGCATCTGATTCGTTAACAATTAATCCCAACTGCTTGTCCGCATATCGAGATATGACGTCGCCAGCCGATCTAAGAGAGTCTCGCTTGATATGGGCGCAACGCGCAACCATGAAAATTTCGTCAGCAAGCGACGCTATAGAAGTTCCGTCCGCAAAATTCAGAGGAGGCGCATCCACCAAAACATAATCAAACTTCTGCCTCAAAAACTTGACGATGGAACCTGCTAACACATCTGGAATAAAGAATGGCTGGGCAGGTTGAACACCTAATGTAATCAAGGATAGATTTGCCCGATCTGTTTTTTGGATAATGTCCTTTAGTTCTGCTTTTCCGGAAATTACATCCGCCAATCCTTCTTGATTCAAAAGTCCGAAGAGGTTGTGCAGCGAAGAGTTTCGTCCATTCGCATCTACAACAACTACAGTTCTTCCTTGTTCAGCAAGAGCAGAACCAAGATGCGCCACAATAACGGACACCCCCTGCCCGGATTCTGCGCCGGATATCACAAACACGCCTTGCCCGACTCCCTTGCGTGTCAATTGGATATGCGCGGCTAATAAGCGAATTGCCTCTACAAATGCGGAAGTTTGGTGGGCAAAAAGCAGCATCTGTTTTCGGTTCGCGCGAGGTAAAGCCGCAACTACAGGCAGAGTGGGAAGCAAAGACCTGATAAGACTGGCCTTATAAAGGCGAGTATCAGTATTTTCAAAAATGAAAGCAAGGATGATGCCGCCAAGCAAGCCCACCAACGAGGCGATCATGTAATTGAGAGAAGTCCGTGGTTGAGACGGGTTATTGGGTAAAGGCGCTTCTTCTACCAATGTCACGATGTCGTTCGTTAAGGCTTCATGCAATTGCGCTTCCTCGTACTCTCTCAACAAGGCTTCGTAAGTCCTTTGTTTTTCCTGGATCAACGCATTATTTGACCGTAACTGTTCTTCTACACTCAGGGGTTGCCCTGTTGCGGTAGGCGTGATTGCAACGAGCGTTGCATATTGGCTGCGAGCTAATTCCAGTTCGACCCGCGCGTCCTCAACCTGTTCGAACAGAATTGCAGAAGGCAATATTCCACTTCCCGCAAATAGATCGCTGTTTTTCTCAATTAATAACTCAGCCAGAGTATTACTCGTCAATTGCGCAATTTTTGGATCAGAGTGCATTGTAGTAATTCTGACTAGCTCGGTATTGGGAACAATTGTTACTTCAATAGTCGGGAGGGGTTTTACCTGCAATCGGTCTGCAAGTTCCATAAGAACCGTACGACTTGTTGATAACGCAACGAATGTGTTCATCAATTGCGTGTTGTAATTATAAATTTGTGAATTCTGGGTGAGGCTGAAGGACAGCGCAAGACGTATGGTGGCTGTGGACGTATAAAGAGGTGTGATTCGCCCTTGCCCCACCACAGTAATGGTAAGGACGATAACCGCAACCAATAAGATTACCCATAACCTTCGCCAGAGCACACTGAAGTAATGTTGAATATCCATGCGGAATTCTCAAATTTTTTCCACTAACAAATTAAGGCTAGCAGGGGGTGACACAAAACCCTGATTGACTTGTGTCATTCACATTTCTTCCACATAGTAGCGGATTAAGTTTTTATTTTTTTTTGATTTTCATTTGAAATTCATTACCCCCGCTACAAACCCGGCTAGTTTCCTTCTCGTGGTTCGAACCAGTACCCTCTCCCCCATTGGGTCTGGATATATCGGTGCCCATGTTCCCCATCCTGGATTTTTTTCCTAAGATAAAACACGTAAAGTGAAGTGTTTGATGTTCCTGATGGTGTTTGATCGCCCCAGACTTCCCTTGCCAACTCGCGTTTCGTGACAAGTTTACCTTGCTGTCGAACCAAATATGCCAGAAGACCATATTCCCGAGGAGTTAATTCGACCACCTTGCCTTTAATCTTCACAGTCTGTGATGATAAATCAATCGTTAAAATCGGATCCTCATAGGCATGAACGTATGGAATTGAAGATGTTGACTTGCGTGTTGTAGAGCGGCGAATCAGAGCCCGGACACGAGCTTCCAGTTCATTCTTGTTGAAGGGTTTCTTCACAAAATCGTCGACCCCCACGCCAAACCCGCGCAACATTTTATTCTCATCGGAATACGCTGTCAGCATCAGGACAGGCACACTGGACATTTCACGCAACCGAATACAAACTTCATACCCATTCAGGTCCGGCATCATGACGTCCAATATTACCAGGTCGGGGTGTAATTCATACGATCTTCGTAAACCGTCCAACCCTGTAAAAGCCTGGTAGACTGTAAGGTCCATCGGACTTAGAATCATTTCCACCAACCGTCCCACATCCGGATCGTCATCGATCAATAAAACGACTTTTCCCAACAGGATCCTCCGAGAGAAATAATTTTACGATGTGCCAAATAATAACACAAACGGAAATACCTTTCAAATAAACCAGCAGTTCAAAATCTAGTCGAAATTTGGGAGGCGCGCCCTGAGTATAAATTTACCAAGAGTGGGACAAATTTTTTGTTCCTAGCTGCTTTTTATCTAACAAGTGGTGATACGCTCAAAATACCTTCATATATGGAATTGCTGGCGAGAGCGTCTAAAGTCGATGTGATGGGTTTCGCTTAGAAAGTATCGATTTGAGGCTAGAAACACTGTTTTTACTCAAAAGCACTCAATTTTTGAGGCAATTAAGTAACCTAAGTTGCTACCTTGAAATGGAAGTCCAAGAGGGACTCTGCTAAAGTTGAGGTTACCACACCAAACAACCAAGCAGAGGAACCCTCATGGACAGCCAAATTGTAGCCATATATTGCATTTGTGACGATATTTTGAAAGGACTTCATCACCGCGACAATCTCCAGTGT
>DAOTXI010000056.1:0-1831 GCA_034435475.1 Anaerolineales bacterium | reverse complement strand
CAATGATCGCCGAGCCGCAGATGCCTTTGACCTGACCCGTGAATTCAGCATGGTCTGTGTTCCAACCGGTTAGGCCAATGACCTTATACTTCGGTTCAAGAGTTGTTTCATCAATATGGACACGTTCCATCGCACCGGGCGCGGCACGCATGCCATATTCCACATGGGCGCCTTCGAGAGCCGGACCCGTCGGCGTGGACGTACACACCAGCCGCTTGCGATTGCCCAAGACCAACTCCGCGTTGGTGCCGACGTCAATTAACAGCCAATTCTCATCCTGCTTGTGCGGCTCTTCCGCAAGGATGACCGCGCTCGTATCCGCGCCGACGAAGGAAGCGATGGTCGGCAGGATGTGAATGTTGCCGGATGAATTGATGTGCAAACCCAACTCTCTAGCCTTGATATCCACCGACTTGTGAATGGTCGGCACGAAAGGAGCAAGTCCCAAATCTTTGGGATGCAAGTTGATCAAAACATGGTGCATGGTGGAATTACCCACCAAGACCATTTCGTGAATATCATAGAGTCGAATCTTAGCAGTATGCGCGGCTTGACTAAGCAATTTATTTAATGTGGCGATGATGGCTTTATGCAATTTCTCCAAGCCATCGGGCTGGTCAATTGCATACTGAATGCGGGACATCACATCTTCGCCGTACACGATCTGCGGATTCATCTCCGATTCTGAAACCAATACTTCGCCGGTGCGGAGGTTGCATAGATACAACGCCACCGTTGTCGAGCCGATGTCCACTGCCGCGCCGTAACTATCTTCGTGGTAGCCCGCCTGCACGGCGATCACTTCCTTATCATTGCGCACGGTGACGGTCACATTCCATTTTGCATCACGCAAAGTCTTCGCCAAGGTCCGCAGACAGGCGTAATCAATCTCAAAGTCATACCAGCGCGGAAGTTTCTCCTCGCCGCCGCGCACCAGCTCCATTGACGTTTCCAACCCCTTGGCGAGACGTTCCCAATCGGCTACGGGTCTTTCCAGTGTGGGCGGACTCATCGAAACCAGATACTTGCGAATCGCAGGCTTGACCTCGATCTCGCGGTTGCTGGCGCTCTTGCGCACGATCTGTTTGTTGCCGCGACTTTCTTCCGGCACATTGATGAGCACATCGCCGCAGATCTTTGCCTGACATGAGAGGCGCACCTGACCGATCTCCCAGCCTTTGTCTTTCAACAGTTTGGGACGGCGTTCCAGATAAGCGCGTTCTTCATTGCCGACGGGGGAGAGGTTCTCGCGGCTCGACTCGATGTTGTACTTCTCAAAGCGGCCCGCTTCCACCAGAATCATGCACTTGCCGCAAGTGGCATTTTCCGCGCAGATCGACTCGATCTCCACTCCCAATTCCCGCGCCGCCGAACGAACGGATGTTCCTTCATCCACCTGCCCGCGCCGACCGGAGGGTTGCAAAATGATGTTGTGTTTCTTTGTCATATGGATAAACGATGGACGGCGGACGACCGACCGCGGTCTGCGGTCTATTCGTCGGCGGTCATTATTCTGTGGCTTTTTCTCGCTTGGGAATCTCCACTCGCGCCGCTTCCGCTTCCAACTCTGCCAGCAGCGCCTCAGCCAATTCTTCGGCTGAGCCTTCGCGTTCGATCCACTGTCCGCGTTTGTATTGCTTGGCATAATCCGTTGTGGACGTTGCCCCGATCGCCATCGCATATGCGTCAATCTTGTTCTGAACCTTCTGCGAAAGTTCCTTCTTTACAGTCTGTCCATCCGCTTCCACGGTGAAAGATTGTGGGATGTCTTTCCAATACATCACTCGATATTTTGCCATTGCGTGTAACCTCTCAAAATTATATATAATTT
>DAOTXI010000055.1:0-2240 GCA_034435475.1 Anaerolineales bacterium | reverse complement strand
GACCTGAGGCATTCGAGGTCGTGTACTCTGAAAATATGTTCGTGGTGGACGATGCCGCCGCGGCAATCCGCGATTATGCTTCGCAGGGCTACAACCTTGTGATCGCGCATGGCTCGCAGTACGGTTCCTCCCTTCAGGAAATTGCCCCGGACTTCCCCGAAACAAGTTTTGCCTGGGGAACCACGGCTGAAACCTTTGATCAACCGAATATCTTCGCGTATGAAGCCGCTTCTCAGGAAGGCGGGTATGTGAACGGCGTGCTGGCGGCGACCCTCTCCACGAGCGGAGTCATCGGTGTTGTCGGTCCCATCGAAGTGGGCGATGCTAAACTGTATGTGGATGGGTTCAAAGCCGGTGTTGCGGCGACCAAGCCTGAAGCCGTTGTGAACGTGAACTACATCGGTTCGTTCTCCGACGTTGCGCTTGCCTCTGAAGCCGCGACGACTCACATCTCCGCTGGAGCCGATGCGTTGACCGGGTCCGCGCAGATGGTCGTAGGCGCGATCGGTAAAGCCGAAGAAGCCGGAGCCTTGTGGTTTGGCACCCAGTCCAACCAGTCCAGCCTTGCGCCGACGATTGTGGTCTCCAGCCAGGTTTATCACTGGGAAGTCGCCTTGAATGAAATGCTCGCCCTCATCAAGGAAGGCACACTCGGCGGACAATCCTTCAAAGCCAACCTTGCGAACGGCGGTGAAGTGATCGAGTTCAATCCCGATTACGCTCTTTCGGATGACGCCAAAGCATTGGCTGAAACCACCATTCAGGGCATCATCGACGGCACGATCACGATCGCCCTTCCATAAAGAACATCCCTCGCTTATTCCCCTCTCCCAAATTGGGTGAGGGGTAAGGGGTGAGGGTAAAGGATGCTGCCATGACTGACCAGGATAATAAACTTCCATCGGGCCGGACCCGCATTGACAGCCTTGAAATGCGCGGAATCACCAAACGCTTTCCGGGCGTGCTTGCCAGCGACCATGTTGATTTCGACTTGAAGAGCGGCGAAGTCCATGCCTTGTTGGGCGAGAATGGCGCGGGCAAAAGCACGTTGATGAAGATTCTCTACGGCTTGTACAAGCCCGACGAAGGCGAAGTCCTCTTGAACGGCAAGCCGGTCAGCATTGCATCCCCGACCGATTCGATCAACCTCGGCATCGGCATGATCCATCAGCATTTTATGCTGGTGCCTACATTGACCGTGGCGGAGAACGTCGCTCTCGGGTTGCCATCCTCTCGAGGATTACTAACCGACCTCGATGTAGTCTCGAAGCGCATTCTCGAACTGGCAAAAATTTACGGCTTGAATATTGACCCGGATGCCTACGTCTGGCAATTGTCTGTTGGGCAGCAGCAGCGCGTGGAGATCATCAAAGCCCTGTATCGCGGCGCGGCGTTGCTCATTCTCGACGAGCCGACCGCCGTCCTCACCCCGCAGGAAGTGGACGAGTTATTTGTCATCATGCGCCAGATGGTGAAAGACGGGCACGGGCTTATTTTCATCTCCCATAAATTGCACGAAGTCGTCGAGATCAGCCATCGCGTTACGGTATTGCGCGACGGGCGCAAAATCGGCACCCGCCCCACATCCGAGATCACCAAACAAGACCTCGCCAATTGGATGGTCGGACGCGAAGTCGGTTTCACCCCAGACCGCGGAAATGTCCAACGCGGCGAAGCGCGGCTCGAAGTAAAAGACGTCTCCTGCGGCAGTGATCGCGGCACACCCGGTCTGCGCGGCGTGACTTTCGATGTTCACTCAGGCGAAATTCTGGGAATTGCAGGCGTCTCAGGCAACGGTCAACGCGAATTGGCGGAGACCATTGCGGGATTAAGAAAAACCACAAATGGGAATATTCTTCTCGAAGGCAGGGATGTCACTGGTCTTTCCCCCGCCGAACTCACCGACCGGATGCTTTCCTACATTCCCGAAGAACGGATGCGCGACGGTGTCATCAAAGAATTCACCGTTGCCGAAAACATGGTCCTGCGCGAGCACGAAAAGATGCCGTATTCGCGCTGGGGCTTCCTCAACCTCGGCGAAATTTCGCGCCATGCCGACGAGTTGATTAAACGCTTCCAGGTCAAAACTCCCTCACGCGATACGTTAGCCAAAAATCTATCCGGCGGCAACATTCAGAAAGTCGTCCTCGCGCGCGATATTTTCCGCACGCCGCGCGTTATCATCTCCGCCCAACCCACCCGCTGACTCGACATCGGCGCGACCGAATACGTCCGCGAAC
>DAOTXI010000054.1:0-3430 GCA_034435475.1 Anaerolineales bacterium | reverse complement strand
GCATCAGACTGATGGGACGGTTGATGCGGCGCGCGCGCTGGAATTCAAACTCGCCGAGTTGGAATAAACCGCGCCGGTTGTATACGCCGGTCAGAGGGTCGGTGATTGCCTGGGTTTGCGTCTCGTGGTGGATGCGCGCGTTCTCCAGGGTGACGGCGACCTGGTTTGCAAATTGGGAGGCGATTTCTTTGATGGCTTCATCGAAATCGTTCGGCTTGGAACTATCAATCGCGAGCAAACCGATGGTTCGGCCCTGAACGGTGAGCGGCACGCCCAGCCAGGAACGGATGTGGTCGTGCGGCGGGCGATTGAAAGCATCGTAGACCTTGCCCACGTCGGGCAGGTAATAGGTTTTTCCGGTTTCGATGACAACGCGGTTGGGGTTGTCTCCATGGACAGGGAAGCGGATGCCGAGCACATCCTGCGGGTTTGCCCAGCCCTGCCCGCCGACGATCACCAGGTCTTCACCGTCGAGCATTTGAACCGAGGCGCTGTCGTATGGGATGACCCCTTTGAGCTGGTCGAGGGTATGGGCGATAGTCTGGTCCATTTCGAGTTGTTCGGCGACCGCCAGCCCCGCCTTCCGCAGAGTTTCGGAGGTTTCAGCGCGGTGTTTTGCCTCATCCATTGCCTGGTATTTTTCGAGCGCGAGGGCAAGCAGGTTTGCCGCCTGTTCGCTCATCATGATCTCTTCGGTTGTGAAGTGGTGGATTTTGTTGAAGGTAAGCAGGACCGCGCCGAGTTTCTTGTTTTCGGCGATCAATGGAAGAGCCAGCACGGATTTGGACGGAAAGTTTTGGATTATGGACTGGTCGGCATAAGGCGTGACCGAAGCGTCTTCGATGATGAGGGTCCGCATTTCTTCGAGGACCGATTTTGTAAACGTCCGCTTGTCGGGGGAAAATTTGACCTGGGTATAGTCCCGGTTTTCAAGCCCGTAGGCGGCGAGGGGGATGGTGTGTTCCGTTTTGGCATCCCACAAAGTCATGAAACAGCCGTCGGCGCCGATCAATTTTCCGAGGCGGTCCACGACGGTCTGCGCCATGCGGTCAACACTTCCCGCTTCCAGCGACACTTTTACGATCTCATTCAGCAGGTTCAGGGCGTGTTGGCGGCGGACGACCTTTTGTTCGGCGCGCGCACGGGATTCAGCCGCGCCGAAGATGCTGGCGGCTGCGTGGAATGCGTCTAGTTCCATGTCGGACCAGCGGTGTTCCCAGCGGCATTCGTGGAACATGATGAAGCCCCACCATTTTTTTCCGGCAAAGATTGGAATCATCGCAATGGAAAGACAGCCAATTGGTTCCAAGATTTTCTGTTGCTCGGGGGAGAAGGCGCATACAAGCCCGTAGACGGGCAGCCCCTGTGAAAGGGTGTCCTCCCATTTCGCTAAACCGGACTTTCTGAGGGCAACATGTTGAAACGCCGGATTTCCGATCTGCGATTGGACCCCCGGCGCGACCCATTCATAACACAGGCTCGAAACGATGTTTTCGTCCTCCCCCCGATAGTTCATTGCCACAAGAATTCCGCTGACGTCCGCCGACTGCCCAAGTTTTGCCAGCACCTCGGGGATGTTCTGCTCCCAGGCGGATGCTTTCAGGAATTTCTCCGCTTCAAGGCTGATGGAGGACATGATCGCCCCGTACCGGGTCAGCGCCATCTCTGAAGCTTTGCGTTCGGTAATATCGTGCAGGATTACCATATGGTTGTTCGCTTCAATGGGTTTGCCATTCTTTGGCGGGGAGAGCGGGGAAACTGTCGCTTCGTAGACCTTTACATCGCTGCCGTCTGGCAGGTCAATTTCGGCGCGCTTTTCTTCACTGGAGAGGTAAGATTCCAGTTTGCCTGCAAGCAGACTCGAGATTTGCGCCAGTGGCTGTCCGATAAGTTTCTTTTCTGGTTGGCTCAGGAGGTTTTCGGCAATTGGATTGACGAAAAGGATACGCTGTTTTCCATCCAGTACGAAAACAGGGTCTTTGATATTTTGAATAACGGATAGATGACCGGTGGGCAGGACATCCAACAGACGATAGCGGGCAATTGCCCAGAAAAGCCCCGCTGCGGCGGGTAAAAAGAACAGGGTGGTCAGGTCGAGGTTTTTGATGGGACCAATGCCCATTACGAATACGAGGCTTCCGATCATGGGGGAGAGGATGCTCAGCACAACCAGGCTGATCTGGGCGCGATAAATCCCCGGGCGGTTGACCAATTCCATGATGAGCATGACCCCCGCCACCAGCAGCAGGAGATAGGAATACAGGGCATGGATCCAGAAAAAGGTTTTGTGGCGAATCGAGAGCAGGGTCAACCCGCCGTCTTTAATGAGGGTTTCCCCATCCCACATGAGATGGTGCATCGGATTCGTCAAGACCAGGATCAGGGTCAGGACCGGGACGATCCAGATCAATACCCGCGCGCGGGGCGTTAGTATGTGGCTGTTGCCTGTATAGTCAACGGCAAAAAACAGCATAAACACCGGACCGATGACGATGCCGATGTATTCGATTTGGGTTAGAAAAATTTTGAGCGAAAGATGGGGGAGGAAAATCTCCAGGCTGTAGGCGAACGACCAGAGAGACATGCCAAACATCATCCATGCAAAGGATACGGCAGCCACAACCCCCCTGCGGCGGCGGGCGAGCAATCCCAGCAGGGCATAGGGAATTGCTGCAATGAAGAAAAGGAGCGGGATATTAGTTTCTGGATGGATAAACATGAGGGTCCATCGAGATCATTTTATTATTCGTTCGGGGGCGTTTGCATTACAGGTCAATCTTAATTTGAAAAAAACATTCAACTCTGAAAGGAGTAATGGAATTGCTCTGTTGCAAACACTCTCAAAATCTGTCACTGCGAGCAAAGCGAAGCAGTCTTCCTGCCAGCGAGGGGATTGCATCGCCGCTAGTGGCGGCTCGCAATGACATCCTTGCAACAGAGCATAATGGAATCCCAAAGTTCTACTTCGGGAACGGCTGCGTCGTTCAGAAAGTAGAACTTTCGGAACTTTGTTCTCCCAACGGGAGAATTTTATATGCTTGCCTTACGCGCGTCTGCGCTTTCCTTGTGTTTCAACGGCAGACCGCCATTTCTACTCTTTAGTCGGTCGTCCGCGGTCAGCGGTCAAATTGGGTTTGAAGCCTGACTGAAAAGCATAAACTGCGTAAGGCGAGTTATATGATTACGTTCTGCGGCGAGGCGATGTACTGCCACCAGTTGTTGTGGACGCCGTTTTTCCTGCCGCTTGCGCGTGGGAAATGGTTGAACCACCACTTGTGGTGTGCGCGAATTTCACCGCCGCCCCATTCGGTCGAATCCACGGTGCGAATGTCGCCTTTGAAACTTGGGAAGTTCAACAACCAGTCGTAACATTCGCTTTTGACGGGGGTCTTGTTGCCCCAGTCGTAATCCGTCTGGCTGTTGGGCGCGA
>DAOTXI010000053.1:0-1689 GCA_034435475.1 Anaerolineales bacterium | reverse complement strand
TCTGGCTCGTGCCGGGCATTTTGGTGTATTTCGTCGGCGTGTGGGTGCGGGCGTGGCGTTGGCATTACCTGTTGGGACCCATCAAAAAGATTCCCACAAAGACGATGTTCCCGATCACGACCATCGGCTACATGGGCAATAACATCTATCCCGCGCGCGCCGGCGAGGTATTGCGGGCTGTGATCCTGAAACGCAAAGAGGGCGTGTCCGTGTCCGCTTCGCTGGCGACCATCATCGTCGAGCGCATCTTCGACGGCGTGGTGATGCTGGCATTCGTGTTTGTCAATTTGTCCGAGCTGGCAAAGTTAACCGGCGCGTCCGGTTTTGTCGGCAACATCCAACAGGTGGCGGTCTATGGTACGGGGATTTTCATCGGCGCATTGGTCGTCTTCCACTTTGCGGCAATGTTTCCGCACACCACCATGAAAGTCAGACATTGGGCGTTGAGAGTTTTAATCCCGCAACGATTTCACACCCGGTTGATTGGCGTGGTCAACAAGTTTTTGGATGGACTTGCCTCGCTTCGTTCCCCCTTCAACGTGTTGATGGTCTTCCTGACCTCGGTCTTCATCTGGTTGCTGGAGACAGGCAAGTACTGGCTCGTAATGCATGCCTTCGATTTCAACGTCTCCTTCTTTGCTTTGATGCTCATGAACGGCATCGTCAATCTCGCTACGACCATTCCGTCCGCGCCGGGGTATATCGGCACCTTCGACGCCCCCGGCATAGCGGTGCTCACCACCTACGGAGTGGACCAGGCAACCGCGGCGGGATATACCCTCGTCCTGCATGTCGCGCTCTGGGTTCCCATTACGGCACTCGGCGCGTATTATCTTGCCCGCGAGGGGATCAAATGGAACGATTCCCTGCGGGATGAGGCGGAGTGAAGGGTGGAAAGTAGAAAGTGGAAAGTAGGGAGTGGTGAGGTTGATTTTACATATCCGTCAGGCGCATAGTTTGGACGATCATCTCGGTTATACTTGCGGTTGTTACCCATCGTAAAATTAATAACTCACCTTACGCGATTTTCCGTAGGGACAACCCGTCCGTGCCTGCCAGGGCTTTTGCCCTCAAAGGGAGGGTTGCCCCGGCGGCAGGGCGACTCTTTCTGGCGCAACAACGTTCTCATGGATGCTGGCGGGTCGCCCCTACTGCGTAACATCAGTTAAAAAGGCAGTCGGATATGCAGTCCCAGCCCAGAAAAAAACGAGTCCTGATCGCGGATACCACCCAGGAGACCCGCCGCAACACGCGCGTGATGCTTTCGTCGGTCAAAGGCGTGGAGGTGGTCGCCATCGCCCTCGACGGCACACAAGCCATCGAAATGGCGCGCCAGCACAAACCTGATATCGTCCTGCTGGACATCAACATGTCCAAGGTCAACGGGTTGGCGGCATACCGGCAGATATTGGAGGAAAATCCGCTCACCGTTTGCATCCTGGTCTCGGCGGAACATCACCCGGAGACCTTCGAGGCGGCGAAGGAACTGGGGATCCGGAACTTTCTCATCAAGCCTTTCACCGAACACGAGTTGGATTTCGAAATGCAGGATGTCATCCGAAGGATGGATGGCGCGACCATGCCACGGGAAAGCAGTGAGGAACGCCTTCGGCGGCTGGCGGAGGAGTACATCCGCGTTCAACGCAACGATGAAGAGGCGATAAAAGTTCTCGAGCAGGCGGTTCAACT
>DAOTXI010000052.1:0-4842 GCA_034435475.1 Anaerolineales bacterium | reverse complement strand
GATCGCCATTACCATCGTCACGCTCGATGATGGGACGTTCCTCTAAGCAAACGATGACTTCTGGAGGATTTCCGGGTTGGAGCCGGGCAAGGCGTTGGGGCGCACATCTCTCGAAATGGGCACCTGGAATCAGCCGGAAGAACGAGCCGCATTCATAGAAGAACTCCTCGAAAAAGGCTCCCTGCAGGATGTCGAAATCAAGTTCCGCGGCGGGAATACGGAAAAGACCGCACTCGGATACTACGAATTAATGGATATCCGCGACCGGCGCTGCATCCTGTGCATGTTTTACGACATCTCGGACAAGCGGCAGGTGGAACGCGCCCTCCGGGAGAGCGAAGAACGTTTCCGCACGGTGTTCCATGCCAGCCCGGTGGCGATCGGCATTACCTCGTTGGAGGAGGGACGCCTGCTCGACGCCAACCAGGCGTATTGGAATCTCACCGGGTACAAGCCCAACTCGTCGCTGGGCAGGCTGGTGATGGAATTGGGCATGTGGAACTCGCAGGATGACCGCCGCGTTTTTGTGGAAAAACTCAGGAAGGAACGTTCCATTCTCAATCCCGATTACGAATTTATCCGGGCGGAGACCGACGAGACCCGCAACGTCATCGCATTCTACGAACTGATCGAGATCGAAAACCGCGACTGCATCCTGTCCATGTTCTACGATATGACGGAGCAACGGAAAGCGCAGGACGCCCTGCTAAGCGCTGAAACCCGCACCCGCGCCATCCTCGACGCGATCCCCGATATGATCTTCGAGGTTTCCAGGCAGGGCGTCTTTCTCGACCTGATGGCGTCTGCCGGACTGACCCCGCTGATGGACCCAGATTACTTTATCGGTAAAAACATCAAAGACCTTTTCCCTGATACCATCGCCCGGCAAAGCCTGTTTGCCATCGAACGCGCCATTGATACCGAACAGGTCCATTCTTATGAATACGGACTGCCCCCCGGCGAAGAAACCCAATTCTTCGAAGCGCGCGTGGCTCCGGTCACCCACGAATCAGCCATCATCATGGTGCGCGACATCAGCCAGCGTAAATGGGTCGAAACCGAACGCGAGAAATTGATTCAAGAACTGGAAAACAAGAACAGCGAACTCGAACGATTTACTTATACGGTTTCCCACGATCTCAAATCTCCCATCATTACCATCCGCGGCTTTCTCGGCTTTCTGGAGCAGGACGCAAAGGCGGGAAACCTTTCGCGCCTGCGCGCAGATGTTCAGCGCATTTCCGACGCCGCCGACAAGATGCAGACCCTGCTGAACGAACTGCTCGATCTCTCACGCATCGGGCGTCTCGTCAACCCGCCCAGCCTTGTACCTTTCAATGAAATCGTGGATGATGCCATTGCCCTCGTGCAGGGGCGGCTTCAAGCCAGCCATGCCCAGGTGAATGTTCAGGATGAAATGCAAAGCGTATTCGTTGACCGTGAACGCGTTGTGGAAGCGGTTCAAAACCTGATTGATAACGCGGCGAAATTTGCAAGCGACAACCCGCTTATCGAGATCGGACAGGCTGGTGAGGAGGGTGGAATGCCGGTCTTCTTTGTCCACGATAACGGCATTGGAATTGACCCCATTCACCATGAGCGCATCTTCGGGCTGTTCAACAAACTCAACCCCGAAACCGAAGGGACGGGCATCGGGCTAACCCTCGTCCGGCGCATTATTGAGGTCCACAAAGGCAGGATTTGGGTCCAAAGTCAGGTGGGAAAAGGTTCCACTTTTTTCTTTACACTCCCCTCCGCGCCTCTCCCGAACCCGAATCCTGAATCGTGATAAACTGACCTTATCTCACCCGTGGAGGTTTCTCAAATGAAACACGCAGTCAGCATCAGCATCGGATCATCCAAACGCAACAAGGCTGTGGAGGTCAACCTGCTGGGCGAAACGGTGCGCATTGAGCGCATCGGCACCGACGGAGACATGGAAGCCGCCGCCCTCAAATACAAGGAACTCGACGGCAAGGTAGATGCCTTCGGCGTCGGCGGCGCAGATCTGGGGGCAATTGTGGAGGGAAAGTTTTATCCCTTCCACTCCGTGCAAAAACTGGTTCGTTACATCCAGAAAACCCCGGTCGTGGACGGCGGCGGGCTGAAGAACACCCTCGAAAACAAAGCCCCGGGTTTTCTCGACAAAAAGATCGGCGACTACATCAACCAGCGCGGGCGCAAAGTGATGGTTACCGTCGGCGTAGACCGCTGGGGACTCTCCAAATCCTTTGCCGAGAGCGGTTACGAAACCGTCTTCTGCGACCTGATGTTCGCCCTCGATGTGCCGATCCCAGTTCGCACCATGCGCGGATTGCGCACCCTCGCCGCCATCCTGATCCCCATCGTCACACGCTTCCCCTTCGAATGGCTGTATCCCACCGGCGAGAAACAGAACGAACATAAACCCAAGTTCAACAAGTGGTACGAGTGGGCAACCGTCATCGCGGGCGACTGTCTTTACATCAAACGCCATATGCCTTTCAACATGCAGGGCAAGGTTGTCGTCACCAATACCACCACCCCCGAAGACGTCGAATTCTTCCGCAAATGCGGCGTGAAGTATCTCATCACCACCACCCCCGTCATGGACGGGCGCTCTTTTGGAACCAATATGATGGAAGCCGCCCTGGTTGCCCTCTCTGGCAAGGGACGCCCGCTGACCTTCGAAGAACTCGATCAGATGCTCGATAAACTCGGCTTCGAACCGCAATTACAAGACCTCGAAGCGTCTTCATAGACGAACACAAAATCATCGGTAGCACTTAATTTTTTATACAACTCGCTCCCGTTTGGAGACAAACCAGACATGAGCGGCATTATCAACAGGAGTTTTTTATGAATGCCATCGTAACCGCGGGGGGCATCCCCCAACCCGGCGACAAACTATACGCCTATTCCAATGGCGACTCGAAAGCCCTGATCGACGTGGCGGGCAAGCCCATGGTGCAGTGGATTCTCGACGCCCTTAGTGAATCGAAGAAAGTGGACCAGGTTATCGTTATTGGGCTTTCCCCAAAAAGCGGATTAACCTGCAAGAAGCCCCTGCATTACGTCTCGAATCAGGGGCGGATGCTCGCGAACATCACCGCTGGAGTGAACAAATCGCTTGAATTGAACCCGAAGGGCGAATATGTCCTCCTCGTCTCCTCCGACATCCCCGCCCTCAGAGGCGACATGGTGGATTGGCTCGTCAAGACCTGTATGCAGACAAAGGACGACCTGTACTACGGCGTCTGTCCGCGCGAGGTGATGGAGAGCCGCTTCCCAACCTCCAACCGTACCTTCACCAAACTCAAGGATATGGAAGTCTGCGGTTCCGATATAAACGTCATCCACGTCAGCATGACGCGCGAGCATCTTGACACATGGGAACAATTGATCGGCAACCGCAAGAGTCCCCTGCGTCAGGCGGGCGTGATTGGTGTCGACACCCTGATCCAGCTTGCATTCCGCCAGTTCACGCTACAGGCATTGGTCGAACGGGCATCCCAGCGCATCGGCATTAAAGGGCGTGCCATCATTTGGGATCAGGCAGAACCCTGCATGGATGTGGATAAGCCCCATCAGTTGGAATTGATGCGCGAGGACCTTGCCCGTCAGGTCAAGAGCGAGGCGAAGACATCCAAAAAGACCGAAGCCCCCGCCTATAAACCGGTCAAACAAACGACGAAAAAAGTCGGGTCAAAGAAAGCCCCGGTCAAACCGAAGGCAAAACAAAAATGAGCCTGCGCCGCATCCTCGAACTCGATGCCCGGCTTTCCAGTCAATTACGAGTGGCTGAAAAGCCGGGTCTTTTACGGAACCTCGCCATCTTCTTCGCCCACTCCGGCGACTCATGGTTCTGGTGGGCGGCGCTTATCATCGGCTGGTTCTTCAGCAATTCATATTGGAAAAAATGGGAAACCGTCGAGTTCTTCGGCATTCTCGGGCTGGCGGGTGTAGTGCTGGCGTTCAAGTTTCTCATCAAACGTAAAAGACCCGAAGGCGATTGGGGCGATATCTACCGCAACACCGACCCGCACTCCTTCCCCTCGGGACATGCCGCTCGCTCATTCCTGATCGCCGTCCTCGGCTCGGCTCTCGCACCGCCCTGGCTTGCTCTCATCCTTTGGGTTTGGGCGCCGCTGGTGGCTTTAGCCCGCGTGGCAATGGGCGTGCATTACCTGTCCGACGTCATCGCCGGAGCCATCCTCGGCGTGATCGTCGCCCTGCTCGGCTTGCAGTTCTACCAATACCTCATAGACTGGTTCGCCGGACTGACTGGGTTCCTGTTTTGGTAGGGTTGATATTACGCCATTTGTGGCGCAATATTTTTTGCATGAGTAACGCACCTTACGCAGTTTATGCCTTTCAGTCAGGCTTCAAGTCCAATTTGACCGCTGACCGCGGACGACCGACTCAAGAGTAAGAACAGCGGCCCGCCGTCGGCGGTCAAAACGCAGACGCGCGTAATTTGACAACAAATTTGGACGAGTCTCACAAGGGGATGACATCGCTTCTGCTTATCAATCGTTCAAAAGATCCGCCAGGAAATCGAACAAGCCACCCTGTTCCTCATCTTTTTCTGGCAGGTCGCTGGCGACCATGCCATTCTGACCATTGATTAACACAATATGCCCGCGCCCGCCGAAAGGAAGTTCGGTCATCCACACGGGCAGGAGGGCAAGCTTGAACGACTCGACCAACATGCTTGCAGATGATGCGCGGGTGAGTGTAATATTGCCCAGCAGATGCGGCAATTGTTTTTTGATATTTTTGAACGCCGTACTGCGCGCATCGAGTGAAGCGTCAGCCATGGGAACGTCGTACAGTTCGGCGAGCCAACCGGCGAGATAACGC
>DAOTXI010000051.1:0-1813 GCA_034435475.1 Anaerolineales bacterium | reverse complement strand
TCGCCGATGTTTCGCTTCAATTCACCCTCATCCGCCCGCGCGATTACGACGTGATCGCCACCCTCAACCTCAACGGCGATTACCTCTCCGACGCGCTCGCGGCGCAGGTGGGCGGCATTGGCATTGCTCCGGGTGCGAATATCAACTATGTCACCGGTCACGCTATCTTCGAAGCGACTCATGGCACGGCGCCCAAGTATGCCGACCTCGATAAAGTGAATCCCGGTTCGGTCATCCTTTCGGGTGAGATGATGCTGCGCTACATGGGCTGGGGCGAAGCCGCCGACTTGATCGTGAAGGGCATGGAAGGCGCCATCGCCGCGAAGACCGTCACGTATGACTTTGCGCGCCTGATGGATAACCCCACCGAGGTGAAATGCTCCGAGTTTGGAGACGCGGTGATTGCGTGGATGGATAAGACGCCGCCCGCGGCTGGGTCGAGGGTTGAAGGTTCCAAGCAGAAGGTAGCGAAGAAGTCCGTTGCCAAGAAAGTAGCCAAGAAGGCTGCGCCAAAGAAAAAGGCTGTGAAGAAAGTGGCGAAGAAAGTCGCTGCCAAGAAGACGGCTAAGAAAAGGAAGTAATAAATCAAAAGGTCGAGACTATTTTAGTCTCGACCTTTTTCGTTAATTGCCACTCTGAGCTCTTCGACAGGCTCAGGATGAACTCCGCGAAGAGAGTCTCCTGGATGGAGTGCGTAGAGATGCTTCGCTACGCTCAGCATGACATAGAGTTTTACTTCACATCTACCAACTCCACATCGAATACCAGAGTCGCATTGGGAGGAATGACTCCGCCCGCGCCGCGTTCGCCGTAGGCAAGGTTCGCGGGGATGATGAGCTGGGCTTTGCCGCCGACCTTCATGAGGGCAATGCCTTCGTCCCAGCCTTTGATGACCTGTCCGGCTCCCAGTTTGAAAGCGAGCGGTTTGCCGCGCGGGATGGAGCTGTCGAAGACCTGTCCGTTCTGGAATTTGCCGGTGTAATGCACGTGGACGGTCTTGCCAGCCATGGCTTGTGCGCCTGTACCTGCCTGTGTTTCGATGTATTCGAGTCCGCTGTCTGTTTTCATAAGTTCTCCGTTTTGTTTGATCTCTTGAACGCCCATGACACCTGAATCATACCCAGCACACCGGACATGAAAAACATGAGGAAGAATGCCCATGTGCCGGTGTTTCCAAAATCGACCTGCCGTTCCGGGGGACGCTCAGGTTTGTCAGAAGCGTTCCAAGGATGGGCAGTATACCGCCTGTGAGCAGAATCAGCCCGAAAGTCAGATATTCCGGGGCGGCTCCGCGTCTTCCAAAAAGGATCATCACCCTCACGGAAGGAGGCACAAAAGCGGAGGCGTAAATGCGGGCGTGGAAGGCGTCCACGTGCAGGAAAACATGACGAGCATGATTAGGGCGGTGAATGTGAAAATGTTCCAGAGAATCAAACGTCCCGGCATCCAGCGCGGGTTGAACCAGAAGATCAGCAGAGGGATATACGCGGCAAAATAAATGGCGCCCACGAAACGGGCATTGAACGGCGGGATTTCTCATGCCCAGAGCTCTGCCGCTAACACCGGGAAAAAGAATAGCAGGAGCGCCGCCATCAAAACGACGGAGCATTCGACCGCCACGACGAATCTCAAAAAACCGGGGATGCGTGGGTTGTTGGCTGAATTATCGAACATGGTTTACCGCCTCTCCATTGGCATGGGCAAAGAACCCCAAATGCAAACCGATCACCGCTTCAAGTCCGTGAAGCCAGACGTCGTGCCCATACAAAGGCAAATAACCAAAGGTTGTATGAAGTTGGGGAATCAACCCCAT
>DAOTXI010000050.1:0-6402 GCA_034435475.1 Anaerolineales bacterium | reverse complement strand
GGGCGTGGCCGAGCGCTTCATGCACCTGCGCGAGACGCGAATGGGCAATCGCGTTCTCGGGGTTGATACTGGTGACATGCACCCAGTTTTGCAGGGCTTTTTCGGCGTCGCGTTGCTTGAGGAAGAGATCGCCCGCGCGGATGGCGGCTTCCATGGCAGTCTTCAGGTCGCCGACGCGTTCCGAAAGTTGCGCCACTTTTTCCATCGGCATGGGATCGTCCGGTGAAACTTTGACGGCGCGCGAATAGATCTGCAATGCCTCATCCACCTGATTGAGTTGATGCAATGCCGCCCCGAGGCTGTTCAACGCTTTGGGGTGGTCTGGGAATTCTTCGAGGGCGTGGCGATACGCCGCAACGGCTTTGGACCATTCCTGGTCCCACGCGGCGGAGTGCCCCTCGTTCATGGCTTTTTGAAAGATATCGTCTCGTCCGGGCATTGGGTTATTTTACTTCAATGAGCGGTATGTTCAAGTTTGATTATGTAATTATAACCCTGGGAGGGAATGGGGGGAATTTGAGGAGGGACGGGATTTTTCAGCAAACAGTTATTGATATGATGTAATGAGCAGGTTATCCGGTCTGAACGGCATAACTTACACTTTCGACGATAACGGGAATTTGCCCGGCGATGGAGTGAATACGTATGCCTACGATTCAGCCAATCGGCTGATCTCGGTCAGTGGACAGCCACCCCCTCCGCCAGGAGCGGAGAGTCCGCGCATGACTTATCGGCGATGCAACCGGCGCGAAAGTTCCCGTTTCCACCTTGCCATGCCTGCAAACAAAGTTATAATAGGAAAGTCTCAATTGTAAAATATCCCACAAGGAGAAAACTTATGACCCATATCATCACCAGTCTGTGTGTACGCGACCGCGGTTGCATCGAAGTCTGCCCCGTGGAATGCATGGTTCCGGGCGCGCCCCTCAACGAGTGGCCCTGGATCTACATTGACCCCGACACCTGCATTGATTGCGGCGCGTGCGTGCCCGAATGTCCGTTCGCGGCAATCTTTCCCGAAGATGAAGTCCCTGCCGCCTACGCTGCCAAAGGCGGAGAGTACATCAACAACGTTGGTCTGACCGGGCATTACGAAGCGTCCAACCACCATGGCAAGCAGGTCGTTCTCGAAACCACCCGCCAGCTCGCCGCTGGTGAAACCGTTGACCTCACGCCCGACATTCAGAAGAACTACGAATTCTTCAAAAGCGGTCCCGGTTACGGCGCAAAAGACAGCGATACCGGAATTTAAATCCGTTACAAATTCAACACGAAGCCGGGAATTATTCCCGGCTTTTTTTGTTTAACTCACCTTTCGAAATGTTCCGTAGGGGCGACCCATCAAGGTTTTTCAGGCTATACCATCTTGCAGTAAGGGTCGCCCTGCATCGAAAACGCCAGCCTGTCAACAAGGGCGCCCCTTTTCTTATAATGGGTTTGAAGAAGGATTGGGACGGGTCGCCCCTACTGCGCAACATCAGTTACTTAATGCAGACCCGACATCTTGTAACCCTCGTATCTCGTGAGATTCTCCATCAGCCCTTTACCGCCCCAATGCCGTATTCAACAAGCGTTCGCCGATGGTCCCCGCAAATCGGGGGTTATCCTCTTCCAACGCGACAACCAAAACAAGCGGCGCGCCCTGCCAGTCGGGTGGGGTTCCGGCGAGGAACCAAGTCACTGTGGTTTTGTTGATGGTTCCCTGTGCGGAATGGCTCCAGAATGTTGCCCCTTCTTTGAGTTGGAAAAGAGCCGCCTCTTCTGCCGCCGAGGGTTGAATCAACTCCCGGGGTTCGCCCAAGGCTGGGAGTACCACCCATCCCTGCTCGGGGGTGTTGACTGCGGTTGCGATTCGCGGCGCGGGCAAAATTCCCTGATGGCTGAGCGCCGCAGCGGCAAGGCAAACCTGCAACGGGCTGGCGCGTAAATCCTCCCCCTCGGTTGGAATATCTCTTTCCGCAATCGGCATGGTGATGAGCGGCCCGTCGAGCAGACCGGTTTCATCGAAGTAGGCGAGCAGTTCCGCGCCGGAGGGCGAATCTCCATTGAAAGAGGCTTGGACGACGGGCAACAGGGCGTCACCAAGCGGGTACAGTCCTTGGGCAGCGCGGTTGAGCAGGGGAGAGTTCTCGTCCTCAGAGAGGGAGTCTCCCTGTTCGTCCAGCAGGTTTGGATCATAGGTGGGATGCGAAGCCATCACCAAAATTTCGCCTGTTTCAGCATTCATCAAAATGATCGCGCCGGTGTGCGAGCCAAGTAATCCATCTGCTACGGTTTGAAGGGGGAGGTCAATACTCAGACGCACATTCAAACCGGGGGGCGGGGTTCCGTACACCAATTGGTTCGAGAGGATCAGGCTGGATGGGTTTCCCTGCAAGCCGCGCAGGTACTCATCGAGACTAGCCTCCAACCCGGCTTGTCCGTAGACGGGGTGTGTATAGCCAGTAATGGGTGCAAGGTTCGGATATAGATAATTCCTGATATATGAACCGCTTTCACCGGTTGTGACGTTTAGCGGGGTGTTGTTGCTGTCCACCAATTCGCCGCGCAGAACGTAACGGTCTGCAATGGCGCGGCGGGCATTGTCGGTGCGGGTCAGTAAATCGTCGCTCCGCGCAATTGCCCACCAGGCTCCGGCTATGGTGCAGGCGGCAAGCCCAACAGCAAAGACCCCGGACAGGATCGAGATGGACTGCGCTTCTTTCAGCGGCGCGGGTTCGTCGTCTTCGACATGGCTGATGGTGAGCAGTAAATATAATGCCAGGAAGGATGTCACCAGCGAGGAGCCGCCGTAGGATACAAAGGGCAGGGTGACTCCTGTGAGCGGCAAAAGGCGCAGGTTCCCGCCGATGATGAGCAGGCTTTGAATGCCAAGGTAGGCGGTCACTCCCGCTGCCAGATATCGGCGGAATTGGTCCGGTGCGCGCAGGGCGATGACCAGCCCCCGGCTGAGAATCAGCCAGATGAGGCAGATCAAGCCCAAAGTCCCGACCAGCCCCGCTTCTTCCGAAATTGCGGAGAAGATAAAGTCGGAGATGGAAACCGGAACCAGCAGCGGACTCCCAATCCCCAATCCTCTCCCCAGAATACCGCCGTTTGCAACTGCCAACAGGGATTGAATGATCTGGTAGGAATTGCCGGTTGGGTCGCCCCAGGGGTTGATCCAGCCGACCACGCGGGTGCGGATGATGTCTACAAAGTAATAACCGATCAACAAGGCGGCGAGCAGGATCGTCCCCGTTGAAAGCAGAACCCTTCGTTTGCCGGTCGCGATAAATAAAAAGACCGTGAAGATCATAATGAAGATGGATGCTGTTCCGAGGTCGCGCTGCACGACGAGGAGAAGCAGAGCCAGCCCGGTGACGACGACCGTTGGGACAAGGAGGGGAATGGAAGATAGCTGGATGCTGGCGCGGTCGGCGAGATAGGCGGATAGGTAGATGACCAGCAGTATTTTGAGCGGTTCCGAAGGTTGAAAGTAAACGCCGCCAAGGTTCAACCACAAACGCGGACCGAAGCCCAGCGGGTTTGTGCCAAAGATCAGCGTCAACGCGGTGATTAATAGCCCGGCGCTCAGGAAGATGTATTTATAATTTCTCAGGAATGAAAGATTTTTTGGCAGACGCAGGAGGACGATGAAGAAAATCGAGGAGATGGCGAGCCAGACGGTTTGTTTCAGACCAAAACTTTCGTCGAGCCGCCAGATGGTGATCAGTCCCCAGCCTGTCAGCAGGGATGCCGCCGGGAAGATGTAGGCATCCCGTTCGGGCATGGTTTTCATCAGGTGGCGATGGATGAAGTAGGTCAACGCCCCCCACACGAGGAAGCCGAGCCAATGCGAAAACCTGTAGTCCACATCCCAACCTCGTTCGCGCACAGCCGGGGAAAGCGTAAGAATGACGGATTGCAGGAAAAGAAAGAGCGCCGCCCATCCGAGGAGGCGTCCTTGTTGGGCTGGATGGTTCATTGCAGTTGGGATGTGTTTCGCTTTTCGATGCGTTGGGTGGGTTCGATGACCACGTTTTCGGAGAGGCTGACGCTCAGGTTAACCCCTCCGCACTGGATTTCGTCGCCAGAGGTGATGACGGTGGGAATGGAGACGGGCATGTCGTTTAACTTCGTTCCGTTTGTCGAGGCGAGGTCTTCGATCCACCATTGGTTGTGATGGTACATCAAATGGGCATGACGCGCCGAGACGGTATCTTCGGAAAGCGGTATATCGCACCCGGGGTCGCGCCCGATGGTGATCTCTGCCTGGTTGAAATGCCGCAGGGTTCCCTGCCCGCCGGAAAATCTGATCATGACCCCAATGCCCGGCACGCGCCGGTTTGTGAGCGTTACTGCCTGGCGGCGGGTTTCGCGATATAGAAAAATAAAAGCCCAGACGAGAAACCCATAGAGCGCCGCCGCTGTAAAGAGTCTCAAGGCGAGGACGACGGCGCCGCTCATTTTTTCCTGAAGTCTGCGGTGGAATGGTCTTGGTTTAGGATTGCAGTGGGGCGGTCTTCGGATCCGTGGTTCTTGAACGGCGCAGTATTTTTCAAGTCGGGGCGCGGAGGCGGGTTGTCCTGACCGAAGATCAACGCCACGCCCGCCAGTGAAACGACATCTCCAGGGTACAAAACGCTCTGGCTGGTCCGCTGCCCGTTCACAAAGGTGCCGCCTGTCGAGTTCAAATCAAAGACGACAAAACGTCCCTTGATCGCCCGGAGTTGGGCGTGGTTGCGCGAGACACGCGGGTCGTCTATAACCAGTTGATTATCCAACCGGCGACCAATATTAACAACGGGCTGGGTAAGCGGGTAGATTTTCACCCCTTCCACGATGAGAAATGAGTTATCGGGAATCTTATCTGCAAGTTGTTCGCTGTTTTCGTTTTGGGGTAGGTTTGCGTTTGTCTCTGCCATTGTTTCTATCCGATGGGAGGTCATAATTTCGACATCGTTGGGGGACATACCTTCATCTGTCGCCACACTGACGGTTGGTGATATTGTAAACTTAAAACCCGCTTCCTGGGCAACTGCGGAGATGGAATGCAAGATAACTGTAACGAGGTTTTTATCTGCCCATGCAACAGCGGTTTCGGGATTCAAAACCAGAGTATAAACATCCGGAATGATGACAGAATTGCCGGATACAATCCTGTTCTTCTGAATTGCCGACGCGAGTTTTTGAACAAGCACATCTTCGACCTTTTTCCCCGGCAGGACCTTTAAAAGATCAACTTCGATCAGGGTTTGAAGACGGCTTTCGAGTTCGCTTAAGTTCATTTTGAAATCTTATTAAAGCGAATTGCCGCAGTTCGGGCAGGTTCTGACGCCAGATTTGACCACAAATCCGCAACTTGGGCAGGTTCCTGGTTGTGCCTTTCCAAGAGGCGCTCCGCACGCCCCGCAGGATGGCGCGCCGACCGGGTTTGCCACATGACAATATTCGCAGGTTGTGCGTCGCAGGTTTTCCGATAATTCGGCAGACGCTCCCGCTGCCCGCGCCGCTTTTGATATCACCGCCCAGACCTTTTCCTTGATCTGTAAATTCTCGATGTCCTGGGCAATGTCGTCCAGCCGCCCCAGCAGGGAAAATGGATTTTTAATTGCGGCAAGGGCGCTCATGCCGAGGCTTGCCGCCACGCCGAGCCAGGCTTGCTGCCCCAACTCAACCATGATTCCCTCGCCTTCGAGGGATTGAATGGTGACGGTCATGGCGGTCTGCCCGCCGGACATCGCATCGGGTCTCGTGCCCAATTGCACCACCAGGTGGTCGCTGTGCCCAAGCGTTTGCGCGCGCGTATTGCCCTGATTGAACTCCGCAAGCAGTGCGTGGTCAATATCCACCGGTTTGATCGTACCGTGAAAAATTTTCCTCTCCATAACTCGATTATAATCGTCTTTGCGATTCTCCTTTCAGAAATTTAACGAAATGACACAAAACAAGTTTCCACTCCTTACGGCAGTTTCGATCCTTTTATTTCTTCTTGGGATTTCACCCGCTTCTTCCCCCGCTCCAGTCCGCGCCCAGCAACCGACAGAGACATCCTCCGCCGGAACCGGGCTTTTCATCACCGTGGTCACGACCGAGCCGCAGATTAACGTCCGCCTCGGACCAAGTTCGACAGTTTATCCAATCGTGGGAACTCTGCTGACCGGTTCCACCGCCCCCGCATTTGGTCGTTCTCCCGGAGGCGATTGGATCCAGATCGAGTTTCCCTCCGCGCCCGGCGGCAGGGGATGGGTGTATTCGCCGCTGGTTCAAGTTTCGCCGATTGGCAGTACTTTGCAAGTCATCGAGCCGCCGCCGACTCCGGTCCCGCCTGCCACCTCCACCATTGACCCGACCCTTGCCGCTCAATTCGTGCTTCTTCCGACTGCCACGCGCCTGCCGACCTATACGCCGGGTCCGACC
>DAOTXI010000049.1:0-7668 GCA_034435475.1 Anaerolineales bacterium | reverse complement strand
GGCGAACACGGCGTGGAATGTTACGTCGGCGCGGCGATGATGCACAAATTTGTGGAAGCCTGCCTGCCCAACCTTGACCCGCGCACGACGGGCATTCTGCTCGTCCATGCCATCAACCCGTGGGGCATGAAACATCATCGGCGCGGCAACAAAGACAACATTGACTTGAACCGCACCTTCATGCTCGACCCGCATTTTGACCCGGCGTTTAACCCCGCGTACGACAAGATCGATTCGTTCTTAAATCCAAAAGGTACGCTCACAAACACATTTTTCAATAACATCAGTTATTTGTTCAACCTAGGGCTGAATATTGCGCGGATTGGAATGCGCGGCTTCCGCGATGCCCTCCTGCTCGGACAATACCGCAACCCGCAAGGCTTGTACTACGGCGGGAAGGAAATGCCCGAAGAAACCCGCGCCCTCATGGACTTGTACAAGATGGCATTGCGCGACTACGACCAGGTACTGCACCTCGACATGCACACCGGCTACGGTCCGCGCTACCAGATGAGCTTGGTTAACTCCGCATTAGACAAAGGCACCTCCGATTATTTTGAGAAGCGCTTCAACTATCCGCTCGTGGTGGCTGCCACTGCCGATGAGTTCTACGCCATCCGCGGCGACATGATTGATTACATCTACGGCTTGCAGCAACGTGACTATCCCACCAAAAAGCTTTACGCCACATCTTTTGAATTCGGCACGCTGGGTGACACACTCTATGGCTTGTTCCAAAGTCCGCGAGTGATGATCCACGAGAACCGCGCCTACTGGCATGGAGCGGTCAACGAACAAGTCCACGCCGAAGCCAAACGCGGGTTTGAAGAACTGTTCAACCCCTCGGCAGCAGACTGGAAGGAGAAAGCCGTAAAAGACGCCGAACAGGCGTTTGAAGGGATTTTGAAGGCTGAGGGTTTTGTAATAAGGTAATCAGTGAAAAGATTGCTTTTTATGGGTCCGTATCACTTGGCGTTGAAAAAGAGTATTCCAAACTTCCCGGCGTGCGACTATTGACTCGTAAATTTATGCCTCGTCATTTTGCTGCCGGGTGTATAGTGCATTTCGCCCCAGTCTTTGTGTTTCGTCTGCGAAATGACCTGCCTGCCGTCTTGGCGACAAGGCTGGCCGAGCCGAAGTGTAATACTGGTTTACTTGCCTATCTATTTCTGACTTTACAACCTTGTAATATCCGCCGGTAAAGTAACCACACCAATCCCAAAAATAGAAATTTGAATTTTGGTTGCGTTCATCCGAAGGTATAATCACGCTTCATTCTCTCAAAATTGCAGAAGGCAGGCGTTAGATGACCGGTGTTTTTATTTCCTACTCACGAAAAGATTCGGAGGTCGCCCACAAGTTGATGACGACCTTCAAGTCCATCAACATGGATGTATGGGTGGATTGGGAGGATATCCCGCCTGCTGTGGGCTGGCTGGACCAGATATTGCAGGGCATCGAAGCCGCGGATGCGTTTATCTTTCTCGTCAGCCCGGATTCGGTCGCTTCGGAGGTCTGCAATGTGGAGTTGGAACATGCGCATAAGAACGCCAAGCGTATCATCCCCATCGTCGTCCGTGATGTGGATCCGAAGACCACCCGCGCGGTTATCCGCGATTTGAACTGGATCTTCATGCGGGCAAACGACGATTTCAATGGCGCGCTGAAAAAAGTGGAAGTGGCAATCAACCTCGACGTGGAATGGCTTCAGGAACACCGCCGCTTGCAGGTACGCGCATTGGAGTGGGACCGTAAAAAGGAATCCAGCCTGCTCCTGCGTGGAAGTGATTTGCGCAACGCGGCGAGAATGATTTTGTTGCATAAGGGCGGCAATCCCGCTCCATCTGAATTACAACATCACTATATCCGGTTTAGCAAATCGAGCGAACGGGTGCGCGTGCTGACGTGGATTTCCGCCGGGCTTGCCATCGTGATTATGCTGGTGCTGTCCCTGCTGGCGCTTGACCAGCGACAGGATGCGTTGGCAAATGCCGCCGAAGCCCAGGAACAACGCACAATAGCCGAAAGCAATGAAAAGACCGCCCAAAGCAATGCCCGCGCCGCCCTTGCCGCCAAAGCCGCAGCGGATAAGAACGCAGCAATTGCGCAAGCCCAACGCAGCGCCGCCCGCGCCCAGATCTATCAATCGAAAACCGCCGGGCTGTTTACCAGTACCCTGCTGGCCGTTGATTCATATCAAAGGATTCCGTCTCTCGAAGCGGAGGAAATTCTTCGTGAGAATATCAGCCTGTTGCCCGCGCCCGTTGAAGAGATAAACCATGAAGGTTCGGTGCTTGCCATCAGGGTCAGCCCTGGAGGCGATTCGTTCGTCTCCACCAGTGAAGACGGCGCAGCCTGTCTGAATCGCTTCGAGGGCGGCGAAAGCCTGTTTTGCTCGACCAGTTCCGGGTCTGTGTTGGATGCGGCATTCAGTCCCGATGGAAAACTTTTGGTCACAAGCGCAGACTCAGGGCAGGTATCCATCCTGGACGCGGACTCTGGTCAATTGTTGAAGGAATTAAATTATGGCGTCCCCGTATTCAGCGTCACCATCAGCCCGGATGGCCGCCTACTGGCGCTTGCCCGTGACGATGCGCGTATCACTCTCGTTAAGATGTCTTCCTATGAATTTGCCGGAGAGTTTTCTGTTTATGGAAACCTGAGCGTCACGGCTTTCAGCCCCGACGGGAGGCTATTTGCCGCCGGGTCGGATGCGGGCGCGGTCACATTTTGGAACCTGGAGTCTGGCGATATTATCAGTGGAATTGCGCATCGCGGCGAAGTGCGCGACCTCGTATTCAGCCCCGATGGAAACACCCTGCTTTCAGGCGGCACCGATAATTGCGCTGTATTGACCAGTACCTTCAACGGCAAACAGATGTTGAAGGTACTGGCTGAAGACTGGGTGGAGGATGTTGAATTCAGCCCGGATGGAACGTGGTTCGTTACTGCTTCAAACGATTTTCGTATTCGTGTCTGGGATGCAAAAACGGGCGGGGAGCGTTTGCGCTTTTTGCAGGACAGCATTGTCAGCGATGTCAAGATCAGCCCGGATGGGTTGTGGATCGCCTCGACCGGGTCAGACCGTTCCGCGCGGGTTTGGAGCGCGGCAGATGGCGCCCAGATGTTTCGAATTCCGCTCGATGGCGAAGGCAGCGTTCTTGCATTCAGCAGGGATGGCTTGTACCTTGCAGCGGGTGATGAGCGTGGGCGTGTTTCTCTGTGGGATGTTTCCGCTCTTGGATCGAATACACAATATGTCCGGTTCAATGAATTTATTGAACAGGTGGAGATGAGCGCGGATGGACGGCGCTTCGCCGCCTCGACCGCCGGAGAGGTCTGGTTGCTCGACCCTGAAAATTTCCCTGCGCCGACGGAACCCCCGACCGACCCGCTGATTGATTTCTTCGATGATGAGGTCTGGCAATTGGCAATGAACCCCAATGGGAATCGGCTGGCGGTTTCCACAGAAGGCGGACAGGTCACCGTGCTTGAACTTCCTTCGGGCAGGGCAAATACCCTGATCGCCGGGGGACCCGCGCAAAGCCTCGCCTTTTCAACAGACGGTTCGAGTCTGTTCCTTGCCAGTGAAGAGGGGCTTATCCAGACTCGCAGCGTCGAGTCAGGCGAGGACGGCATTCTATGGCAGGCAGATGAACCGGTTTATACGATAGCCGTTACAACTGCAAACCTGCTTGCTATTGGGATGGAGAATGCAGTTGTTATTTTTGACCCGGCGACAAAATCGGTAATTGCAGAATTGGATGCTCCCGGCAGAAATCACCTGCTGGCATTTCATCCCGACGGGGGGCTGCTGGTCTCCAGTTCGTTATCGGGAAATACATCCTTCTGGCGGGTGGAAGGGAACGAATTTAAGTTGTTGGCCGGTATGGTTGCAGACCCTGCCATCTCAATCGCATTTGATCCCAATGGGAATCATTTGTTCCTCGGTGGGACAAATCGCGTTCTAATTTTCGATCCAATCTCCGGCGCGGAAGTTTTCCGCATCCGCGAAAACGGCAAAACAACAGATATGGCGTTCTCCCCCGATGGAGAGACCCTGTTCACCGCCTCCCTGCGTACCCTGCGCTTTTTCGAGACCGCTTTGTTGACGGAAATAACGCAGGATGATCTTGTTACAGTTGCCTGCGGACGCCTGCTCCAGAACTTTACCGCCGCCGAGTGGAAATCCTTCTTTGGCGATGACGAATACAAACCCATCTGCCCGTCCCTGCCTGTGCCGTAACAAGTCTTGAACAGGTCTTCTTAGTTGACGGCAGACCACGGTCTGCCGTCAATATTTTAATCCCGGTGTATGCCGGTTGGGCGATGAAATTTAGAATGGTATTGTTACATTTCATATGTCCTTCACGGGGATAAGATGAAGATGCGGAAGACAAGGGGAAATTTCTGCGTTTGTGAAGGAGTAAGTATGGCTTCGAGAAATATTACGCTTTTTGTGAAGAGCACGGGGATTTTCCTCCTGATATTGTTGGCGGTCTTTCCTGCAAACATAATCATTTCCCGGGCAGCAGGGTCCTATATCCAGGTTTCAGTCGATTCGAACGGCGTTGGCGCAAACGCTTTTTCGGGGCGCGGTGAGGTTTCGGCAAATGGACGTTTTGTTGCCTTCGACTCATCGGCGACGAATTTAACAGCCACCGATACCAATGGCTTTGGCGATGTTTTCCTGAGAGACTTGCAACTGAATACGACGGTCCTGGTTTCGGTGACTGCAACCGGTGAATTGGCGAACGGCGGTTCGGAGGCGCCTGTCATTTCTGCGGATGGGCGTTATGTGGCTTTTGACACCGGCGCGACCAACCTGGCCTCGTTACCGGATGCGAACGGCTTCACAGACGTTTACGTCAAGGATATGCAAACCGGGACGGTAACCCGCGCTTCGCTTTCCACGACCGGCGCAGAGCCGAATAACGAATCGACTGTGCTTTCCATTTCCGGCGATGGGCGTTTTGTGGTCTTCGATTCAGATGCGGACAACCTCGTCCCGAACGATACGAACGGACACGGCGACATTTTTGTCCGGGATATGCAAATGGGCGCGACGACGGGCGTTTCGATAAGTGGAAATTCAGGCGGCTTCGATGGGAGTATTTCACTGGATGGCAATTTTGTTGTGTTCAATTCCAGTTCCACGAACTTTGCCCCGGACGATACCAATGGCAGGTTGGATGTGTTTGTGTACTCGATGCTCACCGGGCAGATTGCGCGGGCTTCGGTCAGTTCGAGCGGCGCGCAGGGAGACTGGAATTCGACTGAGCCTTCCATCTCAGGCGATGGGCGTTATGTGACCTTTTCCACGGCGAGCAATTTCTCGGCTGTTGATACATACGGGTACATCCAGCTCTACGTCCGCGATATGCAGGCGGGCACGACCACCCTGGCGACATTCAGGGATGGTTATGCAATGGTGGGCGAATCGGATGCTTCGGAAATCTCCGCAGACGGGCGATACATCGCATACAGCTTTGACGATAAAGGTGACGGGATGCCCACTCGCTGGTTGTATATCCACGATCGGGTTACAGCATCGAACACGATGACCGTCTCGACGGGGGCGTCCAATTACGAATGGAATCCGATCCTTCCATCCATTTCTGGCGATGGACGATACCTTGTCTTCTCATCCAGTTCGCCCAACCTTGCTCCGGGCGATACGAACAACACGCGCGATATCTTTCTGAAGGATTTTCAATCGCCGCCTGACCCAAGCCCCACCGTGGTCTCATCCCGGCATGGATGCCCGAACGGGTGCGTCAGCGCGGCGGATCAATTCGTTGATTTCCTTGTCACATTCTCCGAGCCGGTCACCGGCGTGGATGCGGCGGATTTCTCGCTCGTTATCGGCGGGGGAATTGCCGGGGCGGGGATAACAACTGTCAGCGGGGCGGGAAGCGAATACATCGTGAGGGTGGATACAGGCACGGGCGATGGGACGCTTCGATTGGATATCCTCGATGATGACAGCATCAAAGACAGTTCGATGAATCCGTTGAACGGCGGTTTTACCGGTGAAATATATGTAGTGGATAAAAATATCGTGGCGGTGACGGGTATTCAACGGCTCGACTCCAACCCAACCGCGGGCGGTGTCGTTCACTTTATAGTTAACTTTTCTGAACCTGTCAGTGGTGTGGATGCGTCTGATTTCGTTTTCACCACGACAGGTTCGCTTGCCGGGCTTTCGGTCGGCGATGTGAGCGGCGCGGGGTCTTCGTATACTGTGACAGTGAATACAGAGACGGGCGATGGGATGTTGCGCCTCGACCTCGTGGATGATGATTCAATCGTGGATGCGTATTCGATCCCGCTTGGAGGTTCGGGTTTGGGGAATGGGAATTTCACTGCCGGGGATGCGTATACGCTGGATCGGACTCCGCCGGCTGTGATCGCCATCCTGAAATTGGACCCGGATCCGACCGCGGCGGAGGCGGTTCATTTCAGCGTGGTCTTTTCCGAACCTGTGAGGTATGTTGATGTCAGCAATTTTGCATTGATCGCCAACGGACCGGCGGGAATCGCGGTTACTGAGTTATCCATCGATGCAAGCGCTTCGATAGTGACTGTCAGCACGGGGACGGGGAACGGAACCATTCAACTCAACGTGGTGGATAATGACAACCTGTTCGACCAGGTTGGGAATCCGCTCGGCGGGGTGGGGGCGGGGAACGGGGATTTTGCCGGACCTTTTTACTCCGTCAGCAAAAAGGCTCCTGAAGCCAAAACCGAACGCCTGCGCTCGAACGGCAGGAACGATGGTTGGGTTCTCGAGTTGAACGAGACCAGCGATACAGGCGGCGCGAAAAATTCGAACGCAAATACTTTCAAGGTCGGCGATGATGGGCAGGACCGGCAATATCGTTCCATTTTACATTTCCCCACACTCCACCTGCCCGACAATGCCGTCATCACCCAGGCGATCCTGATGCTCAGAATGCAGTCTTTGGCAGGCACGGACCCATTTACGACCCATGGGAATATCCTTGTGGATATTTGTTCCGGTCCTTACGGATCCTGGGGTCCCTTCGGCATCAACGCCTTGCAGGCATCCGATTTTCAGGCTCCGGCGGATTTGAGTTCGGCGGCAATCGTTCAGAACAACCCTGTCGCAGGTTGGTACTGGGCTGTGTTGAACCCTGCGGCATTTTCGTACGTCAACAAGACCGGGGTGACCCAGATGCGCCTCGCCTTCCAATTGGAGGACAACGACAACCTCGGCGCGGATAACCTCTCGTTTTACAGCGGCGATGCCGAAGATCAGGCATTCCGTCCGCATTTGATGGTCGAGTATTACCTGCCTTGATCAACAAACGCCTTCAGGAAACCCGGAGGCGTATTGTTTCCAACAAGAGCGTGGTGACATAGGAAGGGGATTAAAGCGTCAGTCCTTTTGGCGTTTGAATTCCCGATGATTCGTATTCGATGCATTTTGCCACCGTCCTGATCCATTCGTAATACAAGCTTTTTGCGCTGACCAAAACCCCGCCAGCATTGCGAATTCTTTCCAGCCCGGTTTGATGCGCATACCCGGGTGAGCCGGTCGCATCGGACACGACGGCGACTCGATAGCCCAGGTCCAGCAATCCCAAAGCCGAATGTGCGATACAGACATCCGTCTCGTAACCGATCAGGATGGCGGTCCTGCGT
>DAOTXI010000048.1:0-3105 GCA_034435475.1 Anaerolineales bacterium | reverse complement strand
TCATTCTTTATGAAGGACCGGAGTCCATTGCGGCGATTTTGATGGAATCGGTCACGGGGACGAACGGAATCATCATCCCGCCGGACGGGTACATGCAGGGTGTGAGAAAACTCTGCGATAAATACGGCATCGTTATGATCGCGGATGAGGTCATGAGTGGCTTTGGACGGACGGGAAAGTGGTTTGCGGTCGAACATTGGAACGTTGTGCCGGACATCATTACGATGGCAAAGGGGCTCACGTCCGCGTATGCGCCGCTCGGGGCGGTGGCGATGAAGCCGGAGATCGCGGCGGCATTTGATGAACATGCCTTTGAGAGCGGGCTGACGTATACGTCGCATCCCATTTCATTGGCGGCGGCGGTGGCGAACATCCAAGCCATGAGGGAGGATAAAGTCGTCGAGCGCGCGGCAGGCATGGGCGGAGTCTTGAGGCGCATGTTGTCCGATTTGGGCGAAGCGCATCCCTCCGTTGGAGAAGTCCGCAATATCGGTTTGTTTGGCATCATCGAGTTGGTGAAGGATCGCAAGACAAAGGAACCGATGACGCCGTGGAACGGCTCATCGCCCGAAATGGCCGCCCTGAAAAAATATTGCGCCGATCACGGTTTGTTCCTGTATACGCACTGGCATACGGTGTTGATCATCCCGCCTTTGATTATTTCGGAAAGAGAATTGAAGGAAGGCTTCGATGTGCTGGATGAGGCGTTGAAAATCACGGATAACGTAGTACCGACTAAGCCCTGTGGGTAAGTCGGTACTACGGTGCGGGGAACAGCGGCATTTGCGCGAGTTGGTAGGCAGTCTCATACGCCGTATCCGCGCCGCATTCGCCCTTGATGGGTTCAATGCGCCCATTGGAGTTCAAGTCTTCGCCGTACAGCATGAGGCTGGAAAGCGCCTCCATTTTTGCAACGACCTCTTCCATTTCTGAGTCGAGAGGCATTTCGTTCAACGACAGCGCAAGTTCAAGAATCTGATTCCCAACCGTTTCCATATTCGAGATGCAGGCTTTCAATTGAACGTTCGTGTCCTGAATATTTTTTGTAGCGTCGGGTGCGTCGGCGGCGAGTTGAACGGTATGTAAAGTTTTTGGCAGGTAGCCCTGTTCGCTGTTCTTCAACAGACCGTATCCCAAAACGGGGTCGGAGATTTCGCCGTCGCTGTTCCAATCTTTGTAAAGTTCGCTGTTTTCGCTTCCCACAATCTGGTTGATGATTTCCTCGGTTTTCAATCTCAACGTTGCTTCGTCGCCCTCGGCGAAGGCATCCTTGAGTTCAAGGATAGAGGTATCCATACTATCCACCCCGTACCACAACCCCTGAATGAGCGCGGTTCCCTCGGGCGCGCTTGCAAAGGCAACCAGCACATGGCGGGTATGATTTAATGCGACTGGGGGGAAGGTCATCGAAGCGACAACCTCTCCGCTGGATTCTTCGGGATTGGATTTTTCATCCGGTTCAAGCGTGACTTCGACCTGGTCATACAGCCCAAGTAGATTCCATCCCTCAGGCTCGATGTACGTCAACGAGCCGCTTTCACCCGTGAATCTGACCTCGCCAAGGTTGCGGCGTGTCTCTCCGCCCTGAGAGAGGAACCACGCTTCATAGTGCGCGCCCTCCCTCGGGGGCGGCAGCCCATTAATCGAAATGATGACCTTGTCCATAACGATGTTGAAATCGAAGAAAGTAACCTGCCCCACGAGCTGGTCGGGTGCGGGGGGAATTTCCTTTTCCGCCGGGCGCAGGCTCCAAATTCCAAATGCAACAAGCGCGAGGACTAGTAAACCGATTCCACCCCACAGCAGGGGGCGACGTGTGACTGGGTCGGGCTGGGCGACCTGTTTGGGTCCCGATTCGATTCTCCCGATCTTCTTTGTGTCATCAGAGACTTCACCCCCCTCCGATGCTGTTTTGAATTCTTCCGCGAGGTCTCGGGCGGATGCGAACCGTTGGGCGGGTCTTTTGGCGAGAGCGCGGCTGATGACGGCTTGCAGGCTGGGCGATATACCTTCAATGGGCGGCGGAGGATCGCTGATGTGTTTCATCAGCACGCCAAATGATGATTCGGCTTCAAAGGGAACCGTCCCGGCGAGCATTTCATACAGCACGACGCCGAGAGAGTAAATATCCGTTCTATGATCCACCTTGTCGCCGCGAGCCTGTTCGGGGCTCATGTAAGCGGGCGTGCCGGAGACGGTCCCGGTCGAGGTCTGGGTGTGAGAATCAAGGAGACGCACCAGCCCAAAGTCGGTCAGAACCGGTTCCACATCCCCCGGCAAAGGCTGAGATGTTTCGATGATTCCGCTTTTGGAGCGTAAGAGGATGTTTGCAGGTTTGATGTCGCGGTGGACGACATTGCGCTCATGGGCGTGGTCCACTGCCGCGGCGATGGATGTCAATAAATGGGCGATGGTTTTGTGAGGAAGGGTTTCGCCGCGTTTGTGCAGGGACTTGAGATAGAGTCCGAGTGACGCGCCCGACACGAGGTCCATGACAAGGCAGGGGCGTCCCTCCAGCAGGCTGTAATCGTGAACCCGGATGATGTTGGGATGTTCGAGTTTTGCAATGGCGTGTGCTTCGCGTTCGAAGCGGGCGTGGGTCTCGGGGTCGTCCTCGACGTGGTCGCGCATGATCTTGACCGCCACATCCCGCTGAAGCGTGGTGTGAGTCCCCCGGTAGACCTCCGCCATGCCCCCGCGGGCGATCAATTCGTTGATTACTACATTGCCAAGAGACTTGCCACTCCACAAAGACATGTGCCGGATTATAACCGACATAAAAAAACCTCCGAGGTTTTCAAAAACCTCGGAGGTTTGGCTTGCTGATTACTCGTTCTCGACCTTTACTAATACAGCCCTAACCACCCTGCGGAACAGGTAGGTATCGCTCTTTTCCACATAATACTGGCAGGTGATGAGCGTCAGATACGACTGTTCTTCGAGGTGCTCGAAAGCGAAGCTGGTGGAATACGGACGCGAGAGCCGCGAGTTACGCACTTCGAAGATGTATTTCTCGCCATAAAGATGAACGATGATTTGGTCGCCGTATTTGAGTTTCTTCAAGTTCGTGAAGGGACCGTCCAGACCGTCGGCATTGGTGACGTG
>DAOTXI010000047.1:0-1572 GCA_034435475.1 Anaerolineales bacterium | reverse complement strand
ATTCAGGCGGGTGTGCTTGGCGGCGATGTGAAAGACATTCTCCTGTTGGATGTCACTCCACTCACGCTGGCAATCGAAACGCTTGGCGGCGTGGCTACGCCTCAAATCGAACGCAACACCACCATCCCGACCCGCCGTTCACAAGTTTTTTCGACGGCGGCGGATAATCAGACCCAGGTTGAAATCCATGTCTTGCAGGGCGAGCGCCCGATGGCGAATGATAATAAGTCGCTGGGTAAGTTCATTCTTGATGGCATTCCACCCGCTCCACGCGGTGTTCCGCAGATCGAAGTGACTTTCGATGTGGATGCGAACGGCATTCTCAAAGTCAGCGCGCAGGATAAGGCAACGGGCAAATCGCAGCATATTACGATTACCGCATCTTCCGGTTTGAGCGAAGCCGAAATCGAAAAGATGCGCAAAGATGCCGAGGCTCATGCCGAGGAAGACCGCAAGCGCAAGGACTTGATCGAAGCGCGCAACAATGCCGATAACACCGTCTATGCGGGTGAGAAGGCGTTGCGCGATTTGGGTGATAAGGTTCCGGCGGAGATCAAGGCTGAGGTCGAGGCGAAGAGCGCCGAGGTTAAGGAAGCGGCGAAAGGCGAAGATGTAGAGAAGATCAAAGCCGCGGTCGAAGCCTTGGGGCAGACCATCCAAAAGATTGGCGCCAGTGTTTATGAGCAGGGGCAGGCTGCGGGTAGTGGCGATGCGGGCTCTTCATCCGCTGGACCTGATGTGGTGGATGGGGAAGTGAAGGAATAGTGGGTTGAATGTTACAGGTTTAAGGTTGAAGGTTTTAACTTTCAACCTTAAACCTTCAACCTGTAACCAAACATGAGCAACCAAGACTATTACGATATTCTGGGCGTGGGCAAGGGCGCGAGCGATGATGAGATCAAAGCCGCGTTCCGTAAACTTGCGCGTCAGTATCATCCTGATGTGAATAAAGAGCCTCACGCCGAGGAGAAGTTCAAAGAGATCAACGAGGCGTATGGCGTGCTTTCGGATTCTGAGAAACGCGCGCGCTATGACCGCTTTGGCAAGGCTGGGGTGAGTGGGGCTGGCGGGCAGGGCTATCAGGATTTCTCTGGCTTCGGCGATATCTTTGAGGATCTGTTCAACGGGTTCGGATTCTCTACCGGTGGACGTTCGCGCCGCTCTCCGCGCCGTGGGCGGGATCTACAAATGCAGGTTTCGCTTACCTTTGAGGAGGCGGTCTTCGGTGTTGAGAAAGAGATCGAGTTCTCAAGGGATGAGACTTGTTCACGTTGTAGCGGCAAAGGCGCCGAACCGGGGACGACTCCATTAAGATGCACAACTTGTAATGGGCAGGGCGAAGTGCGTCAGGTGCGTCAGACCTTTTTGGGTCAGATGGTGCAGACGGCTCCATGCCCAACTTGTAATGGTCGCGGTGAGACGATTGCCTCGCCGTGTACTACTTGTCGCGGCTGCGGCTTGGAACTCAAGAAGGTCAAGAAGAAGGTGCAAATCCCCGCTGGTGTGGACGTGGGTACACAGATCCGTTTGAATGGGGAAGGCGCGCCGGGCGAGAACGGCGGTCCGCAGGGC
>DAOTXI010000046.1:0-1711 GCA_034435475.1 Anaerolineales bacterium | reverse complement strand
AGGATATCATGAAGATCACCAAGTTCCCGAAAGCCACCAAAGACTCGAAAGGACGTTTGGCGGTTGGCGCGGCAGTGGGTGTGCGCGATAAGGAAATGCGCCGCGTGGAAGCCGCTTTGCAGGCAGGCGCGGATTGTATTGTGGTGGACATTGCCCACGGCGACTCTTTGCTTGAACTTGAGATGGTGAAAAATATCCGCAGGCATTTTCCCGAGGCACAGATCATCGGCGGGAATGTGGCAACTGCTGATGGCACGAAACGATTAATTGACGCGGGCGTGGATTCGGTGAAAGTGGGTGTGGGTCCCGGCTCGATCTGCATCACTCGGCAAGTCGCTGGCTCCGGTGTTCCGCAATTGACGGCGATTATGGCATGTGCAGACGTAGCACGCGCAAGTAAAACGCCCATCATCGCCGATGGCGGCATCCGCTTCCCCGGCGATGTGGCCAAAGCCATTGCGGCTGGCGCTCAAACCGTGATGATCGGCTCCATGCTGGCCGGCACCGATGAAAGCCCCGGCATGATCATGACGCGCCGCGGTCATCGTTACAAGGCTTCGCGCGGTATGGCGTCGCTGGCGGCGAATATCGAGCGCAACAAGCGCGAAGGCAACGACCTGACCCGCGAAGAGATCGAAGATTATGTGGCGGAAGGCGTCGAAGCGGCGGTTCCATATCGCGGCAAGGCGCGTGAAGTGTTGACTCAACTCATCGGCGGGTTGCAGTCGGGCATGAGTTACAGCGGCGCGCGAACCATTGAAGAATTTCAAGAGAAGGCAATTTTTACCCGCATGACCGGGGCTGGGCTGAAAGAGTCTGGTCCGCATGATGTTGAGGTATTAGGTTAGAAGGTTCAGCGTTGAAGGTTGCAAGTTCCTTTATAAATCTTCAACCTGCAACCTGTAACCTGCAACCTTGAACCCGTAAACTTAAACCTGCTACCCTAGGAGACCCCATGACCAACCAAACCCAAACCTGGATCGAAAAAGACAAGAAGCAACTGCATCCCACCTATCATCCCAAGACGCACGCCAACCCGATGGTGATCGAAAAGGGGGAGGGCGTCTGGTTGCATCTCACGGATGGACGAAAAATCCTCGACGGCATGGCGGGGTTGTGGAATGTCAACGCAGGTTATGGGCGCGAAGAAATCGCCAAAGCCGCCTACGACCAGATGAAGGATTTGGCGTTCACATCGAATTTCTCCGGCATGACGAACCTGCCGTCCATTCAACTGGCGGAGAAACTCGCAGGTTTTGCATATGAAGGTTTGAATACAACGCTGTTCACATCGGGCGGTTCCGAGTCGAATGACTCCGCGTTCAAGACCGCGCGTTATTACTGGAAGCGCAAGGGCAAGCCGGGTAAGTACAAGGTCATTGCGCGCAAAGGCGCGTATCACGGTGTGACACTTTCCACCACCTTTGCCACCGGGCTTGAAAAATATCACACCATGTTCGGTCCTGCGCCGGAGGGATTTGTTCACATCCCTGCGCCGAATCCGTATCGTTATGAAGGCACGCTGAAGGATGGGGAAACCGTCGGGCAGGCGGCGGCTAGAGAACTGGAAGAAGCCATTCTGCGCGAAGGAGCCGATACCGTCGCCGCTTTCATCGCCGAACCTGTGATGGGCGTCGGCGGCGTGATCGTTCCACCTGACGATTATTTCCCGCTTGTTCGAAAAATTTGTGACAAATACGAAGTCCTCTTC
>DAOTXI010000045.1:0-15725 GCA_034435475.1 Anaerolineales bacterium | reverse complement strand
GGATGAGCTCGGCGGCTGGGGCAAAGCCGACCTGCTGGCGGTCATGGGCGTCTTCACCATCATGGGCGGCGTGATCCGCGCCGCGATCCAGCCAAACATGGAGCGGCTCATGGACGAAATCCGCGAAGGGACTCTCGACTACGCCCTCACCAAACCCGCCGACTCGCAACTCCTCGTCAGCGTCCGCGAGTTCCGCCTGTGGACTCTGGTAGATGTCGTTGTCGGCGCCGTCGTTCTAATCATCGCCCTGACCCAACTCAACTGGGCGGTAAATTTCTGGTCTGCCCTCGGCTTTTTCTCCGCGCTCGTCATGGGCTCGGTCATGATCTACTGCTTCTGGCTCATCATCACCTCCACCGCCTTTTGGTTCGTGCGCGTGCATGAGATCGCCAACCTCTTCGAGGGTCTCTACGCCGCCGGGCGCTGGCCCGTGACCATCTACCCCAACTGGCTGCGCTACGGATTGACCTTCCTCGTCCCCGTCGCCTTTGCCGTGACCGTCCCCGCCTCAGCTCTTACGGGACGGCTGACCCTCCAAACCTGGCTTGGCGCCCTCGCCCTGACCCTTTTCCTCTTCGCCGCCGCCCGCACCATCTGGAAGGTGGGGTTGAGGAATTACTCCGGGGCGTCGGCGTAATTTGTGTTTTGTCAGTTGTATCCCGCGACTTATCAGTACATTTGAAAGTGGCGGGTTACTTAAAAAACATTTGAAAAATTATAGAAGTATTAGATTCCTGAAATTGTTCTGTAAGGGTACAATACGCTGTTTAGAAAAAATGATTAGTGTATAATTCTGATTACCTCACACTCTTAAAATTGGGACACAGATAAACGCTGAAAACGCTGAGTTTGGGTATTTTTTCAGCAGAATCCTCAAAAAAATCTGCGTCCATCTGCGTTTATCAGCGTCCAAAAAATTAATGTGTAAGGTAATCAATGTATAATTATGCTTTAAGTTCCTGATAAGTATGCAAATTAGGAAGTGGTTGAGTATTGGAAAGCGGTAACGTTTTACGAATGTCGTGGTGACCTCCTGCCAGAATATGGCGAATTTGTGAATATTCTTTTTGATCTTTACTGACAAAATGGAAATAGGATTATTATGGAAATAAAACTTTACTTTCAGATGCTCAAGCGGGGGTGGTGGTTCGTTCTAATTGGCGGGTTGGCGTTCATGAGCGTCTCGTTGATGGTTTCTTATTTTACACACCCGACATACACCGCGGTTTCAAGTTTTATTATCATTCCAAGCGCATCTTTGACAAGTGTGCCAGATGTTGTAAACGGCTTGGAAGTGTTGGGCAATACCTCTGTAGTGACGACGTATGCCGAGATCATGAATAGTAACCGTATCTATAATGATACGCTTGTTTTTCTCAATTTGGATAAGCAGAACTTAACTGAGTACACTTATGCGGCAGTTTCGCTGCCCAGCACCAGTGTTGTTGAATTAAATGTATCCGGGCCTGATCCCGTTGTAGCTGCTGATCTTGCAAATGCTTTGGGGTATCAGACAATAGCCTTCATCCGTCAACTTAATAGCGCATATGAGTTGGAGTTTCTTGATGCCGCAGTCCCGCCGACGATCCCTGTTTCCCCTCAACCAATGCGGGATGCAAGTATTGCGCTTCTCCTGGGCGTGGTAGTAGGCGGCGCCTTGGTCATCCTGCGCGAGGAAATTCGCATACCGATTGAAGCGTATCGTCAAAGAAATCGGATCGACAGCATGACCGGTGTTTTTACATACAAGTATTTTCTTCAAGTGGTCGAAGGGGCCCTCGCTGAAAACCCAGATGAGCTAATGTCAATCGGTGTGATTGAGTTAAATGGTCTAAAAGAGTTGATAGAGACGTTGCCGGCTGCAAGTTTGCAGTCCGTATTTCATAATGTTGCCGGGTTTTTGCAGAAGACTTTGCGCGGTAATGATGTGATCGGGCGTTGGGATGAGGTTAGTTTTATTATTATGTTGCCAAGCACTTCCGGTGTTGCTGCGAGCGGGATATTTGAGAAGATTTATCAGACCTTATCTCATCCAACGGAGTTGGGTTATTTGAATTCAGCAATTAATCTTGATCCTCACATTGGAGGGGCAGAATATAGTAATAATATTTCTGTCCAGGATTTGTTAGGTAAAACAAAAGAGGCCTTGTCTCAAGCCCGGCGCGATATAAGTAAACCCGTCTATATTTGGTCAATGCGTAATCCGTTTTGGACGCAAAATGAAACAGTCCGATAATCTTGCCGGGTTGTTTTCTGTTTGGATTTACACTTTATGACTGTCAATAATAGTTTGCAAACGCCACTGCAAGCACAACCCGTAAAAAAGAATCGATGGGCGGACATGCTTTTCTTGGCGCTTTTGTTGTTGCTGGGGGTTATTTTTTCACTATTAATTAACAGAATTGGATTTCTGGCAGTCGTGGGAATTTTTGGCATTTTGCTGGCTGCAGGAATTTTTTTGCAGCCTGAATTGGGGGTTCTGGCTTATGTTTTTATTGTTTATACCCAATTATCAAATATTCTAATTACCCGTTACGAACTGCCCTCAGTCGTCCAACTCCTTGCAGCCTTGATGACGCTGGTTATATTGATTCGTTACCTCTTATTTTCAGAACGCCCTCTGAGCGGCTTCGCCATGATTCAAATTATGGTGGTTTATATTCTTACTTGGTTGATACCCCTGGTCTTAACTGATGATTTTGATATCGTTAGCGAGGCTGTAATCTTCAATGCTAAACGGGTGCTGGGGGGGATCATTGTCATTTACTTCATTCGGCGACCGGAGATTGTCCGTCATTCAATTTGGGCAATTATTGCGGCCGGAATTTTGATGGGCACCCTCACAACCTTTCAGGAAATGACGGGGACATTTGATAATGAATATTGGGGTTTTGGAAATTGGTTGAGAGCTGAAGATAGCAATATGTATGAACGCCGTCGAATGACGGGCCCTTATGGCGATCCCAATCCATATGCCCAGGTTTTGGTTGTTGTCGTAGTACTGGCATTCGAAAGATTCATTAATGAACGAAAAACTCTCTTGCGGCTACTTGCCGTGTGGGCAATGGGTGTTAGCGTTTTGGCAATATTTTTTACTTATTCGCGTGGATCGGGCTTTCTTAATCTGATATTCACAATGGGCGTTTTTGTTATGCTTTCCCGTAGGCGAATGCTCATGCCCCTGCTGGCCTTGTTGGTTTTTGGAGGTATCTTTGCACAATTTCTCCCGGGCACATACCTGATTCGTATTTTTACGCTTTCAGAACTACTACCTTCGGAAAGCGGGCAGATTACCGATGCCTCGTTTTTGCATCGTTTGAATGAAAATACCGCTTCATGGAACATGTTTCTCGATCATCCGTTTGTCGGTGTAGGGATTGGGAATTTCCCGAATACATATGTCGACTATAGTATTACCGGGGGATTCAGCGCATCCTTGGGTCCCGTTGCGGCTCCTAGTTTGTATGCTGAGATCCTTTCTGAACAGGGTTTGTTAGGGCTTGGAATTTTTATTTTTATTATTTATTACATGTTCCGCGATTTGATATTGGCCCGGAAAATATTCATGCAACTGGGCCGAGCTGATTTTGTCATGTTGACCAACGCTTTCTTTGCGGCGATGGCGGGTTATATGTTTTCTGGTATTTTCAAGCAAAGCGCCTACTCGAACGTGTTTTGGGTTCTATTTGGTATTGCTGTTGGCATTTACCAGGTGGCCGTCGAACTTCGCTTGGCAAACGAGAAAACTTTTGTTTCCCCGGCTGATGCGGTATTAAGATGAGTCTGACATCATCTCCAGGTTTATCCCGGGTGGCAGCCAATGCAATGGTGTGGCGATATGGCACTTACTTTTTATCGAAATTATTGATATTTATCAGTACAATTGTTTTAGCCCGACTCCTTACGAAGGATGATTTTGGTGTTGTCGGATTTGCAATAACGACAATTACTTTTCTTGAAGTTCTAAGCGTCGGCACTGGTCCCGCATTGGTTTATTATCCAAAGGATGAACGAACGACGGATACAACCTTCTGGCTGTCTCAAATTGTCGGGGTCACTTTGTTTGCATTATCATGGGTGTTTGCACCATTAATTGCATCATTTTTTCGCGATGACAGGGTAGTGTCGGTAGTGCGAGTCCTTGCTCTTACATTCCCTTTGAATGCATTGGGAGATGTCCATTCCTCATTGCTTCAGAAACAGCTGGCATTCAATAAGATATTTGTTCCCGAAATGCTTCTTGCGGTGGTCAAAGGTGGAATATCGATAATCCTTGCATTATTAGGGGCAGGCGAGTGGAGTTTAATTTGGGGACAGGTTCTCGGTTCTCTGGTTTGGTCCGGTTCTTTTTGGTTTATTGAGACGTGGCGACCATCTCTATACTTCGATTTTGAGATTGCCCGTCATGTATTTAACTACGGATTAAAATATATCAGCGCAAACATCATCTCAATGGTTGTGCTGAATCTGGATTACCTCTTAGTTGGAAGATATTTAGGCGCAGAAGCATTGGGTGTTTACACCCTCGCTTTCCGTTTGCCTGATTTGCTTATCCTTCAATTTGCCAATTTACTTGGCAAAGTTTTATTCCCTCTATATACTAGGATGCGAGATGTTCCTGGGGGGCTTGCGAGTGGCTTCTTTACAACGACACGATACGTCTCCCTGATCACCGTTCCGCTTGGCGTGGGGTTGGCGCTTGTCGCCGAGCCTTTGGTTATGGTGTTTTTTTCGGAAAAATGGATATCGGCGATACCGGTAATTCGCGCAATTGCTGTTTATGTGGTCTTTACTTCATTTGCCTATAATGCGGGCAGCGCTTATAAAGCTCAAGGCCGCCCCCAGGTTATCACATGGATCGAAATGGCCAGATTATCTGTTCTTTTTCCCGCCTTGTGGTGGGCCTCTGTTATCGCAAATTCGATTGTTGCTGTTGGTTGGATGCAGGCGCTTGTCTCTTTGTTGGCAAGTATTTTTGATCTCATCATTGCTTCTTGGCTTCTGGCGCTTCCTTTCGCCAATTTGCTTTCCGCATTACGGCCTTCCCTTGTCTCGGGCTTTTTGATGGCAGGAGTGGTTTTTCTTGTTTTATTTGGAACGCGAATGTCGCCATACTGGGTCCAGCTATTGCTTTCAGTATTTTTGGGGGGCGCATCCTACATCGCCGCTCTATGGTTTTTACAAAAAGATGTAGCTGGAGAAGCCCAGAAATTGTTGCGTGATGTCATCGCCCAAAGGCAGCCATGAAGATATTACAGATAATCGATTCGCTAACCTGGGGAGGCGCCCAAAAAATGGTTGTTCACTTAACCCATTCGCTTCGGGCTTATGGCGCTGAAATTGTGGTCGCGAATCTAAGACATCCTTCTAACCCAATTATCGAGAAAAACCTATTGGCAGCTGGAGCAAAAATTTATACATTTCCGTTTCCGAAATTATTCAGCCCCGCCTCGTTCATCGAGATACTCAGGCTTGTTCGTCGCGAAAGGTTTGACTTAATACAATCATATCTTGCTTATTCAAATATTGTTGGCGGGCTTGCCGGCTGGATGGCGGGAGTTCCGGTAATTGGCTCTTTGCGTAGCACGAGCGACAGTCCGCAGGAACAAAGCCGAAAGCGGGAAGTCTTGGACAACTTATCGTTGAAATATTTCTGTTCGCGCGTGTTAGCAAACGGATACGCAGTCGCAGAGGCGGGAAAGTCCAGGCTGGGAGATACCCGGATTGATGTGATACCGAATGCGGTGGATCTAATCGAACCGCTCCCACAGGATGAACGTCAGAAAATACGAATGGAAATTGTCGGCGGTCTGGAGGGCCCTGTTATCCTTTCTGTTGGGAGGATGGATTACAGAAAAGGCTTTCCCGATCTAATTAACGGCTTTGCCAAGATAAGTTCTTTATATCCCTCTTCCGCACTTGTGATTGCTGGAGGCGGCGGACTGTTCGATGAATTGGCAAAACAGGTGTCGGAAATGAACCTGGGTGGCAGAGTGTTCCTGCTTGGCTCACGGGACGATGTTCAAAGGCTGTTGGGAATTGCGGATATTTATGTAAATTCATCCAATTCAGAAGGGATGCCCGTCTCTGTATTAGAAGCCATGTCTCTTGGGCTGCCGGTGATCGCAACCTCGGTAGGAGACACGCCCTATGTTGTTCAACCGGGCACTGGAGTGTTGATTCCCCCCGGTGAACCTGACCAAATCGCGCAAGCTCTCAAGCGATTGATGGACTCTCCTGATGAATGCCTCAAATTAGGCAGGGCAGCAAGGGAGCATATTATGCATAAGCATGGACTACATGCTTGGGTCAATCAGATGATCGATTTGTATTCACAGGTTGTGCCTCGCGCGACTGATACGCTGACGAGGTAGGCGCAACAGGAAGAAAGCGTTTGACCGATTTTAATATCTTTAGGACAAGGAGATCGCGATCTATGAAAGGCGTATTGATGTTAGTTAACGAGTTTCCGCCGCATCCGGGCTCGTATGGGGCAGAGCGGCAGGCGGAGAGATTGTCTATATACATGGCGAAACGAGATTTGAAAGTGGGAGTGATAACTCGGCACTTTTCCGATGTGCCATATCTTGAAAACCGGGATGGCTTCCTGGTGATTAGAATACCCCAATTGGGTCCGGGAAAGTTCAAGACGCTAACTTTTACGATTGGCGCAATCATCGCCATTTTCCGTTATCGCCATATGTATGATGTCCTGCATGCCCATCTGGCGTACTCTCCAGCAGTGGCCGCCACGATTGCCGGCAAACTGCTTGGAAAGCCTGTCATGGTGTTGTTCGGGAACACGGGCTCCTTTGGAGATGTTCAGAATTTTTCAGTAACCTGGCGGGGGAAACTTGCCGCAAGAATTCTTCGAAAATGGGTGGATATGTATATTTCTCTGTCAGTAATGATAGAAAAGGAGATGGTTGAAGCAGGATTCGATCCCTCAAAGGTTGTTTGCATGGAAAATGGTGTGGATACAGATGATATTCATCCGCCTGCCGATAAGAAACAGGCAAAAGAATCGATAGGCATAAAAGACGACCAGGTACTGGTCTTGTTTACCGGACGCCTTACAAAACAAAAAGCCCAGGAAGTCTTGTTTCATGCTTTTCAGAAGGCGTTGCAATCGTCTCCAAGCCTTCACTTAATGCTGGTCGGGGACGGTGAGGATCGAAAAAAACTGGAGATATTGGCAGAGGATTTGAAAATCGCATCACGTATCACATTCGTTGGGCGAGTGGAGGATGTTCGACCTTATCTAAGCGCTGCCGATATTTTTGTTCTGCCGTCGCTGGCAGAAGGGCTTTCAAATAGCCTTCTTGAGGCAATGTCCATGGGGCTGCCCTGTATTGCTTCGCGGGTGAGCGGGTCAGTTGAGGTGCTCGGCGAGGGCGATGAGCGCGGTCTGTTGATTGACCCAGGGAATATTGAGCAATTGGCAGAGGCAATTGTGCGGCTTGCTTCAAATCCGGACTGGGCGTCCCGCATGGGGGTGCGGGCGCGCGAGCGTATTATCGAAAAGTACGACATGTTCACTGTTGTCGATAAATATATTTCACTTTACCGTCGTTTATGTGGTGAGGTATGAACTCGAAGACACACGTTATGCATATCATCGACGGATTGGGAGTCGGTGGCACCGAAACGATACTGTATGAATTAATTGATGGGCTTATCGCTCAAGGGTTTGGAATTACCGTTTGTTATTTTAAGCCGGGACCTTTGGTGGATAAATATGCCAAATTGGATATTTCGCTGATCCATGTGCCTTTTACCTTCCGAATAGATCCATTTTTATTTTTTCGCCTCGCTCGCGTCATTCGTCGAGAAAAGCCCCAGATCGTTCACACACACCTGTTTAAGAGCGATTTTCATGGGATATTGGCGGCATGGTTAAACAATGTGCCTGTCATCCTAACCACTCTTCATAGTATGAACGATTGGGCAAAATTACCCCCGTTTGGTTGGATATACGGTTTTATTCTCCGCCTCGCAGACAAGGTCATCGTTCTTTCGGATGAAATATCTGAATATTTTTCGATTCGCTGCAAGATTCCAATGGAAAGGTTTCTGACAATACATAATGCGATACCGATTAAAAGGTTCTTGGAGGTAGGTAGTAAAAAAAGAAAAAAAACCCGCGACGAGTTTAATGTGAAGCCGGGAGAAACTCTTTATGGATTTGTGGCAAGGCTTGCTCCCCCGAAAGATCATTTCACGTTTCTTCGCGCGGCGGTTAAGATTCTTGAAAAAAAACCGCAGGCTCGTTTCTTGATTGTTGGAGAAGGGGAATATAAAAAAACTTTGATGGCATTGTCGTCGGAACTTGGTGTTGAAAATAAGGTTATTTTTACTGGTTTTCGCAGAGACATTCCTGAAATAATGGCGGCATTGGATGTGCTTGTGCTGGCTTCGCGTTTTGAAGGGTTGCCGGTTGTTTTGATGGAGGCGATGGCTTCCTCCCGCCCTATTGTCGCGACGATTGCTCGCGGTATCACGAGTGTCGTCACACACGGGGAGAATGGACTGCTCGTCCCTCAAGATGATCCGGATGCATTAGCGAACGCCTGTCTGCAGATTGAAAACGACGGGCAACTTCGAGAAAGACTTGTTATGTCTGGGTTAAGGCTTGCCAAAAGCACATTTAATATTGAAACAAAAATATCTAAAACTGCAGAATTTTATCGGCAGGCTATTCAATGCAAAAAATTGGTGACCTGATGTTCCCGATCCGCCTGCTTCAAATTGCAAAATCCACAGGGGGGGTAGGCGTATATATGCGCCGACTTGTGGAATCACTAGACAGGGATAAATATCTAATAACGGCTGTCTGCCTCGCGGAAGGCGGAGTGGATTTGGCGCGTGATTTATCACGGCTGAAAAATGTTGAGGCTGTTGCTGTCGAAATGAAGGATAATATCTCGCCGATCTCGGATATGGTAGTTTGCGCGAAACTTGCCAAAATTATTCGCGCAAAAAAATTTGATTTGATCCATGCGCATACTTCAAAACCCGGCTTCTTTGCCCGGCTTGCCGCCATTGGAACCGGAATACCAGTCTTATACCAACCCGCCAATTTTGCCTTCCATGACGGCGCGCCGCGAATGCAGGCTTTCCTTTATGGGTTGCTGGAAAGTTTTGCCGCCAAATTCCTGACCGAACGAATTATTACCGTTTGTAACGGAGAGAGGGAATTGGCGCGAAGATTCTCCGTTGGCTGGGACGAGCTTTTTGTAACAATATTGACTGGAATAGATATTAATAGATTCGACGTTGAAATTGATCGGGCTTCAATTCGAAAAAGTTTGGGGGTTCCGACCGATGCGGTTGTGGTGGGAACCGTGGCGCGCCTGACTGAAGCAAAAGCTCCGCAGGATTTTATTCGCGCTGCAAAACTGGTCAATGATTTTAACCCTCATGTTCATTTTTTATGGGTGGGGAATGGTCATTTGGAGGAAGATGCGAAGCGTTTTGTAACTGAACTCGGTTTGGATCCAGTTTTTCGTTTTTCCGGACATCGTGATGATATTCCTTCTGTATTGAAGGCGATGGATATTTTTGTGCTAACCTCCCATTGGGAGGGATTTTCTATTGCAATTTTGGAGGCTATGGCGGCTGGTTTGCCCATTGTGTCGACCCGGGTCATGGGCGCTTCGGAGGCGATTGCCGAAGGTGAAAACGGGTTACTGGTTGGAATCGGTGATGTACGGTCGGTAGCCGACGGCATTACACATCTTATAAATAACCCGCTGATAGTAAAAAATTTTGGCGATGCGTCAAAGATCCGCGCAAAAATGGAATTTCCTTACTCTAAAATGTTGAACAATTTAGAGCGCTTGTATGGTGAAGTGTATAATAAGTACTCATCCTAAAAACTTATCGGTTGGATTTGAAAATTTGGCGAATATTTCTTACAGGAGAAAGAAATGACAAAAAAATTTATTCATGGTTTTTCTATGTTCCTCATGTGCGCTGTCTGGTTGTCAGCCTTGGCGTCGCCGGTCAAAGCATATCAGCCGGATAATACTACCCATCAAACGGATGCGTCTATCCCCTTCTCCCAATTGGTTGATAGTGATATCGAGCTGGTGGGACCGTACGCATCAGACTCGATATTTTTTACCCCCCCGGCAAACTGGAGTCTGACAAGCGGCAGCCGGGTGGATTTAATAATGACCCTTGTATATAACAACGCCTTTCAAGACCTGTCTAATGCGTCTGGCTTTTCTGCGGGCAAGTTGCTGGTTGAACTCAACGATGTTCTTATCGGCGTAGTCGCGTTTAGCCAACCTGGAACGATTTCTCAACAATTTACAATCCCGATAGAAGCATTGCGAACGAACAGGGAAGACGTCTTGTTCGAATTGCGTTTTGCGATGGATAGCGGTTGGAGCTGCGATGTGAATGATGCGGTTTTTTTGGCTATACATATGAACTCCAGTTTGACCCTTTCCTACGAGCCTGTGATTCCAAAATTGGACCTGGTCAAATTTCCGTCCCCGTTGTATCAACGAAACTCCCTTTTCCCGAGTTCGGCAATTGTGGTCATCCCAGATCGCCCATCTTCTGCTGAATTGAGGAGCGCATTAACGGTTTCAGCAGGATTTGGTAATCTTACTTCCGGTGGATTGAGTCTTAGCCTGACAACAATCGGACAATTGTCATCAGAGCAGCTGGCGGGGAATCATTTGATTCTTGTTGGGAAGCCGTCTTCAATTCCGTTGTTTTCACAATTAGAATTACCTGTTCCCTTGCGGGATGGCAAGTTTGAAAATGTATTAGGCAAATCAGACGATGGAATTGTTGCGTTGGTGAATTCGCCTTGGAATAACGAGAAAGTGGCGCTGATTGTATCTGGGAATATGGATTCGAGCGTCCTTAAGGCTGCCCAATCGGTAAGCGCCGGGACATTGAGACCCAGCGTGGCCCCTAATTTCGCAATAATTGAGCAGGTTCAAAGCCTGCCAGTGCCTGCGATAAGTTCAACCGATATGACCCTGTCCGAATTGGGATATGGTGATGAAGAGCTTGACGAAGTGGGGGTAAATTATTCCGACTTTACTTTTTACATACCGCCTGGGCAAACCATTGCCGAAGACGCATATTTTGACCTGCACTTTGGTCATTCTGCATTGCTGGAATTCGAGCGCTCAGGAATTGTTGCAAGATTGAATGGCACACCGATTGGAAGCGTTGCGCTCACAGAAGGATCGGCCCAGTCTGCTAAAAACCAAACTCGACTTGAAATTCCCTCTTCCCTGATATTGACTGGCGAGAATGTGCTGGAGGTTAGGTTTAATCTAATCCCTTTTGATAAATGTTCGCCGCCTAATGCCTCTGCTGTCTATGCCAATATTTGGGCGGATTCTTTGTTTCATTTGCCGCTGATCCGCGCGGTCGTAAACCCGATGTCGAATTATACGCTTTCGGCATATCCTATACCTTACATAAACATGCCCTCATTGGAAACTACAACCTTCGTTTTACCAAGAAACGATATTGAATCCTGGCGCGCCGCTTTTGGCGTAGCCGGGTATTTGGGAGATCGCGCGGGCGGATCTGTAACCCTTTTCTCTGTTTATTATGATGATGAAGTGACCAATGAGGCGCGCGAAAATTCCAACTTTTTCATAATGGGATTGCCGAGCAAACTCCAAATCTTAAAAGAGATCAACGAGTTTTTGCCGGCCCCGTTTGCTGAAAACAGCGATATTGCCATCGAACCGCGCATGGAGGTTAATTATCGCATCAGCCCTCAATCGGCGGTTGGTTATATCGAAATGCTGCTTTCCCCCTGGAATAATGAAAACATCATCTTGTTGGCCGTAGGAAACACTTCCCAATCCATTTCTTGGGCAGCCTCTTACTTGATTGAGCCTAAAAGTTATGAACTTGAAGGCGATTTTGTAATTGTAAATGAAGAAAAAATTTACCCGGTTGATACGCGATTAACCACGATTACGCCCGAAATGATCTCCGTCCAAGAAACCCCTGTTGTCGAAGTTGTTCCTTTTCGGGAAGATCCGGAGGTAATTGCGCCATACCAGCCCAATTGGATTATCCCAACCTTCTTCGTTGCAGTTTCCATAATTCTGATAACCTTAATTGTTGTGGCTTATCGGGGATGGAGCGCCACTCGAATTAAGGACAGGCGGACTAAACAGTAGCAGCGACTTTAGATGTGGCAATGAAAGAGAGTGCGGTTCAATTTTTAAAGATTTGAGGACCCTCCGTGATTAAGGAAAAGAGCCTTGCCACGAAGGCTGCGTGTTTGCCTGCGCACGGCGTAGGTAATGTACACAAAGGTAAGAAAAAAAGTTTTCCCGTTATAAACGGTAGACTCAGGTTTATTAATTATGTTGTTCGTATCGGGCAGCGTTGATCTTTTAAGCATGGTTTTTGAGGTATAGATTTAATCTATTGCGAATTCCTTGTTGATCGGGAGATTTTTGAATCCATGGCTAATGCATTTAGATATAACAAGACGATGCGTGATACTCCAGTCAATTTCAAGAATGTACAGATCAATAAAAATATCCGCCTAATCATGGGAGGGTTGCTGTTTTTAAGTGATTTGCTATCTTTCGTAGTTGCCGGCTTAATGTCAATTGCCCTCCGTAGTTTTTTTGGCGATTATTGGCGTTTCGATTTATTTATTCAAATTGTGCCTGTCATGTTTGTCAGCGGCTTTTTGTTTGCGTTATATGGGCTCTACCCCGGGGTTGGGGTAAGCGCCGTTGAGGAATTAAAACGGCTGATAACCGGGAACACGCTTCTCGTCCTGGTTTTTGCCTCTCTAAGTTTTTGGTTTCGAAATGCTGAAGATTTCTCCCGTCTAACCCTGACATCGACCTGGATGATAAGCATAATTCTATTGCCATTTATGCGCGATTTGACGAGGTCAGTCGGTATTCGGATGGGTATCTGGGGTGAACCTGTTGCAATTATAGGATTCGGAACGCAGGGGCAGTGGGCTTTACAATATTTTCGAAGAAACCCAAAATTAGGCGTTCGCCCTCTTGTGGTTATGGATTTGAGAGAATTCAACGATTATGAGGACCCAGGCGTGCATGTCTTGAAAATAAATGACCTGATGCTGGGCAGGAATTTTAAGCAATTAACCAGGGTAAAAACAGCTGTCGTGGCCTTGTCAGATGTGCCTTCAGACTTTCTCGATTATATAACGGCAAATAAACAGGGCGGCTTCGAGCGATTAATACTGCTCCCAAGTTTGGAGCAAATCAGCAGCTATGGGGCTGTATCCTTCGATTTTGGAGGGGTGCTGGGTCTGGAAGTGCGCCATAATCTATTGGATTTGAGGCAGAGAATCATTAAACGCATCCTTGATTTGGGCATCGTAATTTTTGGGGGCGTGATTGCATTTCCGATTATCATGATCATCTTTGCCCTGGTGGCTTTTGACACTCGAGGTGATCCATTTTACCGGCAATTGCGCATTGGCAAATGGGGGAAAAAATTTCATGCGTATAAATTTCGAACAATGGTCAAAAATGCGGATATAGTGTTGATGGATTATCTTGAAAGAGATCCTGAATTAAAAAAAGAATGGTCTGAAAATTTTAAACTGAAAAACGATCCTCGCGTAACCAGAATAGGGAAATTTCTCAGAAAATACAGTTTGGACGAACTCCCACAATTGATAAATGTCATTAGAGGTGAAATGAGCCTTGTCGGACCTCGACCCATTGTGGATAGTGAAATGCATTATTATGGAGACGTCCTTGGTCCTTATACATGGGTAAGACCGGGTATTACAGGACTATGGCAGGTTTCTGGGCGGAGTGACACAACATATGCCGAAAGGGTGCATTTGGATGAGTATTACATTCGTAATTGGTCAATTTGGCTGGATATTATTGTTCTTGTAAAAACAATCTCAGTTGTGTTGAAAAGAGAGGGCGCATACTGAACCTTGATGTTTCGAAAATGTAAAAAAGTAGCGCGGCATTATGTCGCGCTACTTTTTTACATGGTAACTGCGCTCGCGGCAACAAAGTCCGGCTTTGCCGATTGTTACATGGGCACGCAAACTTGAATAGTTGCCGTTCGCATTTAATTTTTTACTTCTGCACCAAATTCTTTTGTCCGAATAAAAAGACAGAGGTCACAAATAAGATACTGCCCATCGTCAGCAGGGCAGTGATCGGCGTGGAAAGAGCCGCGAGAGTCCCGCCGAGGGCAAGGGTGGTGAATCCATCCAACGCCCACGAGTTGGGTGTGATGCGGCTCAAGGTCTGCACATAGGCGGGCATCTGGTCGAGTTGAATGAAACTGCCGCCGAGGATGCCGAAGATCAACATCATGGCAGAGCCAATGGAACCCACCTGCGCAGTGGAACGAGCCAGGGCGGTGATGAGCATTCCCCAGCCTGTTGCGCCAAAGACAGCGGCGAGAACCAAAACGATCACACCGAGCGTGTCGCCCCATTTCAGTTGAAAGAGCAATGAAGTGCCGCCAATCAAGATCAACATTTGGGCTGTGCCAGTTAAGAAAATGCCAAAGACCTTGCCGCCCAAGATTTGACTCGCGCTGGTGGGGGAGACCAACAAACGCGGCAGCGTGCCGCCCGCTTTTTCGGCGAGGATCGAACGCCCGCCATAACTGACAGTGAACATCAAAAACATCAACGCCATGCCGGGCGCGAGATAAGCGAGCACATCGAAGTCTACATCTGCGCCATCGGCGGTGGATGTGTTGAGCGTGATGGCGGCGGGCGTTTCTTCTGTGTCGTTCAGCCGGTTCGCTATTTCTTCGCCCACGGCTCGCGCTTCATCCAGCGAGATGCGCCCGGTGATCATCAATTGCATGATCGTCGTTTGCGCGCCAACCGTGCCTTCGTCAATGCGGCTCATATATTCGTCGAGTATCGCTTTGATAACGCCCGCGCTGGTGGGACGCGCCGGGTTGGCGATCATTTCGATCTGCACGGTTTCGGGCGTGTTGCCGCTGTTTAAATCTTCTTCGTTGGGGATGACACTGCGCGTGAACCCGGCTGGAATGATGATCGCCGCCGCGACTTTGTCTTCATCCACCAGTAGACGCGCCGCTTCGGGACTCGTGCCGAGGCTGGGTTCGACCAATTCAGCCAAATCTTCGCTGTTGAAGGTGTCCACCAACGCCTGCCCCAAATCGCCTTCGTCTAAATTGACGATGACCACGGGAATATTTGAAATGCCGCTCGAACTATTGCCGCTGAAGCGACCCGTCACCAACCCCATGCCGAGAGTCAGCAAAAATGGAGCCAGCAGCATGAAGATGATCGCGGCGCGGTCACGAAAGGCAAGTTTTACATCTTTGATGCCGATGAGGAATGTCTTGAGCATGGTTTCCCATTTAACATCAGTTCGGAATAATCGCCCCGAAGGCCTTTCGAGGTAGTTTGAGGGGAAAATCTAGCCTTCAGGGCGTTTCCATAGCTCTTATCCAAAATTCAGATTACTTGTTTTCTGAATTGCCGTTGCCATAATGCATGGATGCCATTTGCTGATAGAGTGTCCAGCGCGATTTCGCGTCTTGCTGGGCTTCCTTCATCAACTCTTCGGCGCGTTCTTCGTTCATTTGGGTGAGCATCTTGTAGCGGGTTTCGTTGTACGCATATTGCGAGAACGGAATGCTCGGCTCTTTGGATTCGATCACAAGCGGATTCTTGCCCTCCAGCGCGAGTCTTGGGTCATAACGGAATATAGGCCAATGACCCGACT
>DAOTXI010000044.1:0-2135 GCA_034435475.1 Anaerolineales bacterium | reverse complement strand
GGGCGTTCACCAGTCCGCCGTTTCCATCGTTCATGCACATCATGAACTGTTTTAAAAATCTTGTCACTCGTCACTCGTCCACTACGTTTATCGGCGCGCATGTGGGTTGCTATGGTGAAAATCTCGGTTGGGTGGGGCAGATGCTTGATGATTGCCCGAACTATTACATTGACATCTCCGCCCGCTTCGGTGAGATCGGACGCCAGCCTTACACCTCCCGCCGTTTCTTTATTCAATATCAAGACCGTATTCTTTACGGCTCAGACATGAGTCCCGACCTGGATGCGTATCGTCTCAGTTACCGCCTGCTCGAAACGGACGATGAGTATTTCAATTACAACACCAGCGAAGTCCCAGGGCAGGGACGTTTCTACGCGTATGGCTTGTATCTGCCCGATGATGTGTTGGAGAAAGTATATCGAAAGAATGCGATGAAGGTATTGAAGATCAAGTGAACAGTAATCAGTAATCAGTGAACTACCAAACCATCAAACTATGAAACTAACCAACTATCACACCTACAACGAAATCAAATCACAGACTCAAGCCTGGGCACAGGCGTTGGATGTCGTTCACGCTTCGCCCTCACCCAAAGCTGGTGACTACGACCAGGTCATTTTCACTGGCTGCGGCTCGACCTACTACCTCTCGCTGGCGGCGGCAGCGTTATACACCGAGTTGACAGGTCGTCCCGCACACGCCGTCCCTGGCGGAGAGTTGTTGCTGAATTCGCAGATCGTTTTAACCAACCAGAAAACACTACTGGTTGCCATCAGCCGTTCTGGCACCACGACTGAGACCGTCAAAGCCGTTGAAAAATTCAAAAGTGAAAAGCGTGGAGATGTGGTCGTCATCACCAACTACAACGAAGTCCTTTCGCGCCTGGCAGACTTTAATTACGTGATCGACAAGGGACAGGAACTATCCGTCGCGCAGACGCGTTCATTTGCTTCGATGTATGTGGCGGTCACTGCTTTGTGCGCAAAGATGGCGGGGCGGGAGGAATTGGTTAAGGAGATGGGGAAATTGCCTGAGATTGGTAATTGGGTAATTGGTAATTATGAATCGTATGCCAAATCGATTGGTGAGAATTTATCGTTCGACCGTTTTTATTTCCTCGGCTCGGGCATTCGTTATGGGCTTGCCTGTGAAGTGAATCTCAAAATGAAAGAGATGACTCTTACTCACAGTGAGCCGTTCCATTTTTTGGAATTCCGCCATGGACCGATGAGCATGGTTGGAAAATCGTCTGTGGTCTGCGGTTTGTTGTCGGAGGCGAACCGACTCCACGAGGCGAAGGTGCTGTCAGAGATGAAAATGCTTGGGGGAACAGTGGCAGTTGTCGGTGAGAAAGAAGCGGATGTTTGTTTCGAGTCCAATATCCCTGAGGAGGTGCGCGGCGTCCTTTATCTTCCTGTTTTGCAGTTGATGTCGTTTTATCGTTCGCTGGCGAAGGGTTTGAATCCCGACCGCCCGACGAATTTGACGGCGGTCGTGAAATTAGATTTCTAACCAAAAGGAGAAGAAAAATGAAAAAGATACTGTTCGTTTTTGTGATGGCAAGCCTGTTACTTGCCGCGTGTGGAGGCGGTGCCGAACCTGCCGCCACCGAAGCCGCCGCGATGGATGAGAAAGTGGAGATCCGCGTGTGGGGACATCAGGCGCCCGCGTTCAATGAAGCCAACCAGAAAATGTTCGATGACTTCATGGCGGCGAACCCGAATGTGACCATCAAGTATGAGACCTTCCCGTGGGATGTGTTCATTCAGACGATCCAGACTTCGCTCCCTGCGGGCAACACTGCCGATGCGATCCTCATCCCTGGCGGTTATACCTGCCGTTACGCCTCAGGTGGACAGTTGCTCGAAGTGCCCGCCGATGTGATGACCCTCGATGCCGCAAAAGGAATTTTCTTCGACGCGCCTCTCGGTGGTCAGACTTGTGATGGCAAGTTGTATGGTTTTCCCGCTGAATACAATCTCGAATACGGCGGCGCGTATGTGAACCCAGCCTTGTTCGAAGCGGCTGGCATTGCGTACCCGCCCGCGTGGGAGAACTGGGATGCCGTCGTTGCCGATGCCAAGAAGATGACCGTGCTGGGTTCTGATGGTGTGATGACCACGGCGGGCATGCAC
>DAOTXI010000043.1:0-1918 GCA_034435475.1 Anaerolineales bacterium | reverse complement strand
GACCTGGCGGCGGTCCCGGAGGCGGACCCAATCCGTAATGATAAAAAGGACTGACTTGGGAGAACCTGAGTCAGTCCTTTTTAGAGCGCGGTCTAAGGCCAGCCGTCAGTTCTTTATCACCCTTGGCGCAAAGATGAATAACCCCAGCAAAATCAACCCGCCTGCAAAGAACGGGACCGGTGCGCCGAGCCATTGAAACAAAGCGCCATAGAAAAGGGGAGCAATCGCATTCGCAGCGCTATACGCCGCCGCGGACACGCCCAACATCCCGCCCACCTCGGTTTTATCGGACGCTTTCGAGATCAGGCTGTTGATCGCCGGGTGAAGCGTCCCGCCGCCGATGGCAGCCGGGATGCTGGCAACCAACAGCCAGGCAATGCCGAACCATCCGCGCGTGGTTTCTTCGGGCAGTTCGATATTGATGTTTTGCATCGAAACCCGGAACGCGCCCTGCCCTGCCAAACTCTCCAGCACACGAGATTCGTCGTACCACGGAACAGGCACGGGCGGAGTCAGAGCCGTTCCGATCAGACCGATGGCGAGGGTGCCAATTCCCATGATCGCCAGCCAGCGGTCGCCATATTTTTTCGACCAGCGTCCCACCAGCCCCGCCTGCACAACGATGATGACGATACCCGCCAGCATGAACAGACCGGATGTGTCGCGCGCATCCATGCCGAGGCGGTTGAGGGTGAATAGCGAAAAGAGTTGTTCGTATCCGCCAAAGGCGACCTGATAAAAGAACATGACCGCCACAAGGAAGATGACCGCAGGGCGTGAGAAGGCGCGCTTCATCGCCTCGAACGAAAACGGACGGCGTTTGCGCGACGCTTCGGGGTCTTCGGTTTCGCTGACGGTTTCTTTGAACCAGAAGACCGTCAGCAAAATGGATATCAACGAGAAGAGCGAAGCCGTCCACGCCACGGCTTGATAATTTTGACCGGTTGCGGCAAGCACGATGAACGCGAGGATCGGACCGAGAACGAATCCCACACCGAATGCCGCGCCGATGAGTCCCAGCCCCTGTGTGCGTGTCTTTTCATGGGTGCTGTCTGCAATGGCGGCTTGCGCGGTGGAGATGTTCGCGCCAGAGAGACCGTCGATGATACGGGACACAAAAAGTAAAAACATGTTGTCGGCAAGGCCCAGCATGATGAAACCAATCAGCGTGCCGAACTGGCTGGCAACGAGAATTGGCTTGCGCCCAAATCTATCGGAGAGTCTGCCGAGGATTGGCGCGCCGAGGAACTGCATCAGCGGGTAAGCGGCTTGCAGAATGCCGACCACGATCGGTTCCGCGCCGAAGCGGGCGGCGTATAAAGGCAAAAGCGGAATGATGATGGAGAGTCCCATCAAGTCCACAAGCACAATGACGAGAATGGGCAGAATGCGTTTGAAATCCAGTTTTTCTTCGGGGGGTGTTGAGGTTGTGTCGCTCATGTGTTTCCTTTGCAAAACGACGGCAGACCGCAGAGGTGGACGGCGGTCTGCCGTCGTTCGTCTGCGGTCAATGGTTAATCATCTATCGTCTGTTACGCGATGATGGTTTCGTCTTCCTTCTTCTTGAACTGGCTCATGTACAACTCATAGTAGAACCCATATTTTGCGAGCAATTCCTTGTGCGTGCCCTGCTCCACAATATCGCCGTGATTCATTACGAGGATTAAGTCCGCATCGCGAATCGTGGAGAGGCGGTGCGCGATCACGAATGAAGTGCGATTCTTCATCAAGTTGGTCATGGCGCGTTGAATGAGCGCCTCGGTGCGGGTGTCCACGCTGGAGGTCGCTTCATCCAAAATCAAAATCTTCGGGTCGGCGAGGAAGGCGCGCGCGATGGTCAGCAACTGCATCTGTCCCTGTGAGATGTTGGTGGTCTCTTCGTTCAAGACCATGTTGTAACCATCCGGCAGGGTGTGGA
>DAOTXI010000042.1:0-1814 GCA_034435475.1 Anaerolineales bacterium | reverse complement strand
CTACAGGCTCGCGCTCACTGAGCCATTCATCCGCTTCACGCGTGGATTGGAACTTGGGATGATCAATGGACGGAATCCCATCTTTGGGCGGACCTCCCGAAAGGATTTCAGAATACGGCACGGAATGTTTGCTGAAGTCGGTGGTGAATTCGCTTTCGGCGCCGCGAGGGGGCGATTCGGCTGGGAGGGAGGTTAAGGTAGGTTGGGGAGCCTAAGCCTCGGGTGAGTCTGAGGCGGTTGTTGTCGTTTGGGGAGAGGTTGTGCAGGCGGATAAGGTCAGGGTGAGGAGAATGATCGAGAGGAGAAATTTTTCCATAACCGTGTGACGGGGATGTGCGAGAACATCTTACAAATGGATTAATTGGGTAAGAACTGGATGCGGATTGTTTCCAATGGGGAAAGGAATTTTTATGGAGAAAAACTTTTTTCAACGCAATGGACAAAAGATCGCCGCGCTTCTTTTTTGGGTGGGGCTGGTTGCCCTCTATCAGGGATACGCCGCCTCAAACGGACTCTCGCCTCTGCAAGTTGTTCAGCGGTTGCTGGATTTCATGAAGAACGGTGTGTGGGGTGTGTTGATTTATATTGTGTTGTATGCCGTGCGCCCGTTGATTTTATTTCCGTCCACCATTCTCACTTTGGCGGGCGGATTTGTTTTTGGTCCAGTGCTGGGTGTGCTGTATACGATTGTCGCCAGCAATATTTCATCCACAATTGCGTTCTATGTGGGGAGATTCTTCGGCGAAGGCTTGTTGAAGGATGACGGCTCAGACGGCTGGATTCAACGCTATGCGCGGCGAATGCGCGAGAACAGTTTTGAGACCGTGATGACCATGCGCTTTATCTTTTTGCCGTATGACATGGTTAGTTACCTGGCGGGATTTTTGAAAATTCACTACTGGGCGTTCATTCTGGCGACGGCGCTCGGCTCGATCCCTGGGACGATTGCGTTTGTCGGCTTCGGCGCTTCGGTAGAGAGTTTCGACGGTGCGTTGCCTAAGTTGAACCCTGTGACGCTGGCGTTTTCGGTGGCGATCTTTATTGTGAGCATTGTGATTTCGCGTATTTTTAAGAAGAAAGAAGCGACCACGGACGGCGGACGACATACGGAGAGTAGCGAGTAATTGGTAAATAGAGATTGGTAATTGGCGGTCGGCGGTCAGTCGTCTGCGGTCAGATTTTAGAACAACTCAGAGGAACATACATCATGACAAATCATTTTCATACTATCGTCATTGGCGCGGGGTCGGGCGGGATGACGGCGGCGATTGGGTTGGCAGGGTTGGGCAAGCAGGTGGCATTTATTGAGGGGAATCATGTCGGCGGGGACTGCACGAACGTGGGCTGTGTGCCGTCGAAGACGTTGATCCATTTGGCGAAGCATTTCAAGCCTGGGATGAACCCCGATGAAGCGTTACGCGAAGTGACTCTCAAACGTGACGCTCTGCGCGAAAAAGAGACCGAAGAAGTGAAGCATTTGAAGAACGTCACATTTATTGAAGGCATGGCGAAGTTCACTGCGCCAAAAGAAATTGAAGTGGCTTTGAAAGCAGGTGGCACACAAAAACTCACTGCAGACAATATCGTCATTTCTACAGGCGCGCGTCCGCGTATGATCGAAATTCCTGGCTTGCCTAAGGAACGCACACTGACGAATGAGTCGCTGTTCGATTTGAGCGATATGCCCAAGCATTTGGTGATTGCAGGCGCGGGAGTCATTGCCATGGAAATGGCGTTTGCCTTCCGTAAGCTCGGCGCGAAGGTGACCATGTACGCGCTCGACCCGCGTCCGCTGGCGGTGTATATCCCTGAAG
>DAOTXI010000041.1:0-4519 GCA_034435475.1 Anaerolineales bacterium | reverse complement strand
GCTTTGAGGATGACCATATCCGCGCGGTGGCCGTCTACATTTAAGGAAGCGGTCAAAGCAGCGATGGATAGCAGGTCGCGGGTCGTGTACTTGACCTGGTCCACCAGTTCGCGGGCTTTGGCGATCTGTTTCGAGAGTTCCTCTTCCTTCGGCAGCCATTGGGCGCGGAAGGTTTCGGGGTCGCGTTCGTAGGCGATGTTGCGCTCCATAATGGACATGCGTTCGCGCGCCTCGCGGATGCCGACGATCTCCACAGATAGCGCGAAGCGGTCCAGCAACTGGGGGCGCAAATCTCCCTCTTCAGGATTCATCGTCCCGACGAGAATGAACCGCGCCGGATGGGCGAAGGAGATTCCCTCGCGTTCCACCGTGTTCACGCCCATCGCCGCGGAATCCAAAAGAATATCCACCACATGGTCATCGAGCAGGTTCACTTCGTCGATGTAGAGCAAGCCGCGGTTGGCGTTGGCAAGCACACCCGGCTCGAAATGACGTTCGCCTTTTTGAATCGCTTTTTCGATGTCGAGCGTCCCAACCACGCGGTCTTCGGTGGCGGAAACGGGCAGATTAATGAACGGTGTGGAGCGTTCATTGAATGGCAGTTTCTTTGTTGCAGCGGCGCGTTCCTTGCATTCTGTACACCAGGTGGCGGGCTTTTCCGGGTCGCATCCGAAGCGGCAATCCTGAACCACTTTGACGTGGGGGAGAAGCGCGGCAAGCGAACGGGCGGCCGTGGATTTGGCAGTGCCGCGTTCACCACGGATCAAGACCCCGCCGATGCGGGTATCGACTGCATTGAGAATGAGCGCGCGCCTCATGCGCTCCTGTCCGACGATGGCTGTAAATGGGAAAATGGCTGGCATTTGTATACTCCAGCCAGTGATTATAACGCCTGTTTTCCAAAGCCGAGAAACTTCGCATCGTTTCGCGCATAGGAGGGTTGTCAACTTGTCGTTTCACTTGTATAATCCCGGTCATATTTCTTCCAGTTGGAGTTCACGAGTGACAGACCAAAATGAAACCCTGAGCGGGACATCAAATGCGCAGGGAGATCAGAACAACAATCAATCGATGGAGGCGCTGTTAGCATCTGAGTCGTTGAGCATTGATCTTCCCAAGGCAGGCGAGATTCGCAAAGGGACTATTGCAAGCATTTCCCCAAACCAGATCCTGATCAGCATCGGCGCAAAGTCCGAAGGCGTGGTTGCCGGTAAGGAATTGGAACAGCTGACCCAGGAGGAGCGCGACGCCCTTTCTGTAGGTCAGGAACTTGACGTATTCGTTATCATTCCCGAAGATTCAAACGGGAATGTTGTGCTTTCCCTCAAGCGCGCCTTTGAACAGATCGCCTGGGAAAATGTCGAAAAGATGATTGCCGATGAAACCGTGCTCGACACGAAGATCATCGGTTTCAACAAGGGGGGGCTGATCGCCGCTGTCGGCAACCTGCGCGGGTTCATCCCGTCTTCGCAGATCAGCGCCGCTCGCCGCGCCCAATCCACCGGCGACAAGCCCGAACAACGCTACCAGAAGATGGTCGGGCAACCCATTTCCGTCCGTATCGTGGAAGTGGACCGCGAACGCCGCCGCCTCATCCTCTCTGAACGGGCAGCCAGCACCGAATCGCGTTCCGAGTTGAAGGAACGCGTCATCAACGAATTGCAGGAAGGGCAGACCTATACAGGTCGCGTCACCAGCCTCGCCGATTTTGGCGCCTTCGTCAACATCAACGGAGCCGACGGGCTTGTCCACCTCTCCGAAATTTCCTGGGACCATGTCACTCATCCCAAGGAAGCGCTGGAGGTTGGTCAGGAAGTCAACGTCAAGGTTATCAACATTGACCGCGACAAGAAGCGCATTGGCTTGTCCATCCGCGCCCTGCAGGAAGACCCCTGGAAGAACCGCATGTCGAAATTCAGCGTCGGGCAGCTTGTCGAAGGCGCGATCACCCGCCTGACCAAGTTCGGTGCATTCGCCCGGCTCGAAGGCGACATCGAAGGGCTCATCCACATCTCCGAGTTGAGCGAGAACCGGGTCGAACATCCCAAGGAAGTCCTGCATGAAGGCGATGTCAAGACCCTGCGCATCATCCGCATTGACCCTGACCAGCACCGCATCGGTCTCAGCCTTCGCAAAGTCGACTCGGCCGCCTACGCCGACAAAGACTTCAAAATGCTTACCAAAGACTTCGGTCAGGACGACGACAAGGAATAGAACAGAGCGCGCCGAGAGGCGCGCTTTTTGATTTTATGAACCCCAACCCCCTGATCGTGGACGCTCACGAAGACATCGCCTATAACATGCTCAGTTATGGGCGCGATTACACCCGCTCCGTCTCCGAAACCCGCGCCCTTGAGGCGGGAAGCCATGTCGTCCGGGAAAACGGCGACACGCTTATCAGTTGGGACGAACACCAGCGCGGGCGGGTTGCCGTCATTTTCTCCACCCTCTTTGCCGCGCCGCTCCGCTTCCGAACCCACGAGACCGAAACACAAGTCTATAAAAATATCGATGAAGCGCACAAACTGTATAGTCATCAATTGGATGTTTATCACCGGATGCAGGATTCCATGCCAGACAGATTTCGCATCCTCGCTTCAAAACGGGACCTCGAACTGCATCTTGATCTGTGGAATTCGTCCACGCCGGAAGCGCCGCACCCCGTCGGCATGGTCATCCTCATGGAGGGAGCCGAGGCGGTCCGTCACGTCTCAGAACTGGAGATGTGGCACGAGCGCGGAGTCCGTTTGATCGGTCCCGCCTGGGTCGGCACACGCTATTGCGGCGGCTGGAAGGAGCCGGGTCCGCTGACAGATGACGGGCGCAAGTTGCTCTCCGCAATGTCAGATTTCAACTTTATCCTCGACCTCAGTCACATGGACGAAGTCGCTGCGGTCGAAGCGCTGGATCGGTATGAAGGACCCATCGTGGCGACCCATGCCAACTGCGCCGCCCTCATGCCCAATTCCGGCACGAACCGGCATTTGTCCGACCGGGTCATCGAAGGCGTTATCGAACGCGATGGGGTGGTGGGAATCGTCCCCTTCAACACGTATTTGAAGGTCGGTTGGTCGAGAGACAAGGGACACCTCCGCGAAGAAGTGCCTCTTGATGTTGTTGCAAACCATATGGACCATGTCTGCCAGATCGCCGGCGATTCGCTGCATGTTGGCATCGGCTCCGACTTTGACGGCGGATTCGGCGTCCAGTCCGTCCCGCCGTAAATTGATACCGTGGCTGATTTGCAAAAACTGGTATCCTTGTTGCAGGCGCGCGGATACTCCGAAGCCGATACCGCCAACATCCTCGGCGGGAACTGGTTTGCCCGCCTGAAACGCAATTTACCCTGATCTTCGAAACCGGTCTTATGTCTAATCTTCCCGCTTCCTCCCGTTCAGACGATACCGCCACACCGCGGATTCGATTAAGTCTGATTGTCACCTTTCTTGGTCTATTCATCTTCTTTGTAGGCGCCAAGCCCGCCTATTTCGGCTGGGATCGCAGCCCTGTCGTTGGGTTTGTGCAGATCGTTATCTTTCTCTTTGGGCTGGCATTTATATGCCTTGGAGGGTATCTGGGTTTACACTCGCTCTGGTGGGGGCTTGAGCGCACCATCGTTTCAGACATCGGCTCGCGGCTGGTCGCCACCGGTTACGTTTTCGCCGTCTTTGCCGGGCTGGCGGATATATTTGGCATGGGTTCGCACCCGTTTCCGCAAGTCCCTTATTTTGGCCCGTGGCAGGCGGCTGGGGTGTTGATCGGTCAGGGCATTATCGCGCTGGGGTTCCTGATGATGATTCCGTTTCAAAATAGGCGTGATTGACTCCTTTTGTATTGCGTCCAATTCCTTAAAGTAAAAAATTTAACAAGGCTTTTGACCGAATCGGAAATCTCCACCTTGACGGATTTCCCTTTCTGCCTATAATCGGGCGAAATCAAAAAGCCATGAATATGTTTTACAGCCTCTCCCTTATTGTCGTTCTTACCGTAGTCCTTATTATTAAAGGACAATTTTCGGTTAGGATGGCAGCGGTGAGAGCAACATAAATCACCGAATGAGAATGAGAGCCGCCCTAACCACGGGCGGCTTTTTTGTTACAAAAATTCAAGACCTGACAGGTCTCCAAAGTTGATTTTTTGATGGAGACAGCCCCTAAGACCTGTCAGGTCTCTTTAGGAGACTTATGCGATCAGATACAGTCAAGAAAGGGTACGAAAAAGCCCCGCACCGCGCCCTGTTACGCGCCACCGGTTTGCAGGATGAAGACTTCAACAAGCCGTTCGTTGCCATTGTCAATTCGTATGTAGATGTTGTGCCCGGACATGTGCATTTGCAGGAATTCGGAAAGTTGGTGAAAGAAGCCGTTCGCGCGGCGGGTGGTGTGCCGTTCGAGTTCAACACCATTGGCGTGGATGATGGCATTGCAATGGGTCATTTGGGGATGAAGTACTCGCTTCCTTCGCGTGAATTGATCGCCGACTGCGTGGAAACCATGATCGAAGCGCATCGTTTTGATGC
>DAOTXI010000040.1:0-4858 GCA_034435475.1 Anaerolineales bacterium | reverse complement strand
GCCCATCTATAAACCATTACATGGAACACCGGGTTGACAGAGAATTTCAAATGATTTTCCTCAGAATTCCCTGGGTGCGCTGTAGTTAAAAAAGAGGTATGAAACAGTCTCCAAGACGGGTCTTTGTGAAAATCAGACACCCAACGCGGGTAAATTCTTACAACACCCTTGCAAGCCATATGCCCTTGCAAATTCCACCCCTTTATGCTATTTTAGACAGGCAGAGGAAATCCAATGAATTCCAAACAAAAGACCGTCATGATCATCGAAGACGAAGTGGATGCCGCCGAACTATTCTCGGAAATGATGCGCATCAACGGCTTTCGCGTCATTAAAATGTTCTCCAGCGCCCCAGCCATCCCCATCATTGCCCAGGAAAAGCCGGACCTCATCCTGCTTGACGTCATGATGCCCGACATCTCAGGTCTTGAAGTATTGCGGTACATCCGGCGCGAGCCGTCCCTCTCCTCCATACCGGTCATCATCCTCTCCGCCAAAAGCATGCCCGGCGACATCAAAACAGGCATCGAAGCCGGCGCCTCCCTCTACCTCACAAAACCAGTGGGATTCCAGGACCTCAAGAACGCGGTCGAATCCGCGCTTACCGACACCACGAAATAACGCCGCATTCAATGAACCAGGTCCGCGCCTTCATCGCCATTGACCTTCCCGCCCCCCTCCAATCTGCAATCGAACTCAACACCTCGCGCCTGCGTCAGGCAGTGGGAAGCGACGCCGTGCGCTGGGTTCCCACCGGGAATATGCACCTTACCTTAAAATTCCTCGGTGATATGCCCATCCTGCATCTTGAATTCATAAAGCAGATGCTCGTCCAGGTAGCCGATCGCACCCCGCAATTCGAACTGACCATTGGCGGACTCGGCTCCTTCCCAAACTCGAAACGGCTTCGCGTGCTCTGGGCTGGAATCCACGCCGGAAGCGAACTCACCGACCTCCAGCGCGAAATTGACGCGGGCGCGGCAAGCCTTGGCTACGAAAGAGACGACCGCCCCTTCTCCCCACACCTCACACTGGGGCGCATCCGTCAGGGGCTGGACGCGAAAACACAGCAAACAATTCGCAACGCTGCCGCATCCTTTCAACTTGGCAGGATCGGCGCTGCCAGAGTAGAATCCGTCCATCTATATAAAAGCGACCTGCGCGCGGACGGGTCAACCTACACAAAATTATTTTCCGCCCCACTGAGGTGACCCCTGAATGCATTGAACCTCGCACGCGACATTGTCAACGCCCTCGAAGATAAAAAAGGCGAAGACATCGTATTGCTCGATATCAAAGATATCGCCTCCTTCACCGATTATTTCATCATCTGCACCGGCACCAGCGACCGAATGTTGGACGCGCTGGCAGGCATCGCTGTGGACGAGATCAAAAAGAAATATAAAAAGAAACCCAGAAAACAGGGGCTTTCCCGCGATGGCTGGGTGGTGGTGGACTTCGGCGACGTCGTCCTCCATTTACTTTCTCCCGACCAGCGCGAGTATTACCAGATCGAAGAACTCTGGGCAGACGGCAAAGTCCTGCTCAGGCTGAAATGATAAATGGCAAATGCTCTGTTGCAAACACTCTCAAAATCTGTCACTGCGAGCAAAGCGAAGCAGTCTTCCTGCCAGCGAGGGGATTGCTTCGCCGCTTGTGGCGGCTCGCAATGACATCCTTGCAACAGAGCAAATGGCAAAATAAAAAAACGGTCTCTTTGTAGGAGACCGTTTTTTAACTGACCTTACGCAGTTTCCTCGTAGCGCGACATTTATGTCGCCCCAAAACGCGAGATAAATCTCGCACTACCGCGTAAGGTGGGTTTTTATATCAGGTCGGGTTACTTCTCGAACACCCAGACATCCACTGCCCGCTTCCAATCCACCAATTCTTCTTTCTTGAACCAGAGCGCCACTTCGCGTTCGCCGGTCTCGGGTTTGTCCGAGGCGTGAATCAGGTTGCGCCCAACTTCCAGGGCAAAATCATGGCGGATCGTTCCTGGCGCGGCTTCCACAGGCTTGGTCGAGCCGACCGTCTGCCTCACCGCCGCAACCGCGTTGGGACCCTCCCAGACCATCGCCATTACGGGCGCGGAAGTGATATAGGAGATCAAACCGTCGTAGAACGGCTTGCCTTTGTGTTCGGCGTAATGTGTTTCCGCCAGCGACATGCTGACCTGAATGAATTTCGCGCCGACCAGGCGCAGACCACGGCGTTCGAAACGGGCGATCACTTCACCGATCAATCCGCGTTGCACACCGTCGGGTTTTACGAGCACGAGAGTTCTTTCCACTGAGTTCCTCCAAAATGATTGTTCATAAAATCTGACAGGTTTTGACCTGTCAGATTTATTTTACCGAATTAACTCTTCCGCCTTGTTATAGGCATCGAGCGCTTCCTTCAATCGGTTCGCCCGCATATAAGCGTCTCCGAGGGTCTGCCAGATGCCGACCTCCACCGGGTAACGGTACAGGGATTCGGAAAGATGACCGATGATCTCCTCGAGATGTTTTCCGCGTTTGATCAACTTGCCATAATGCGACAATGCTTCGGGAATATCGCCGCGGTCGAGTTCAGATTTGGCTAGGTTCAACGAATTGACCGCCGACTGTCCTTCCGATTTTCGAGCGCGCGGTAATCCCTGCTTTGCAGGGGATTTCTTCTTCCCGCCTGAAGAGACCGGCTCGGGCGCAGGCGGGTTTTGCACCAGTTTCTGGCTGGAGCGTTCGCGTGCAACGGGTTCCGGCTCCTTCGAAGCAGTGGCAGAAACGGGATGCCAGTCTGAAGGCGAAGTGGGTCGCGGCGTTGCGAGTTGCCCGCCCTCTGCCTCCCACTGTTCACGATGCGACCAGGGAGGAAGATCTGAAAGTTCATCTCCATCCTTTTCATTGTCTGCGCCTTGCAGCCATTCGGGCAGGTCAGCGCTTAATGATACAGGTTGTTCGTCCCTTTTGGCAGCGGGACGCCACGTTTCTTCCCCAGCTTCCTGCCCGTTTTCGTCCGCGCCTTCAAGCCAACCCGGCAGATTAGCAGCCGATTCCCTTGCCTGCATTGGGGCGGAAACAGGCGGCATGGGCGCGCGCAAAGTTTCAGGGTCAATATCCAAACCCGGCTCATCATCCAGTCCGTTCAGCCATTCTGTCAGGTCCTGATTTTTGACCAACTCGTCTTCCGAACGGGACTTGGAATCATCTGTATCGTCGAGGTCGCTCAACCAGCCAGCCAGGCTCGAGGTGTTTAGTGAACGTGAAGAGGTTTCATCCGCAGATTCAGATTCGCTCAACCATTCGGGAATTGCCCCGCGTTCAAGAGGCTGTTCCTCTTCGACCTTCATCCAATCAGGCAGGTCAGCAGGCGCAGATTCAGGTTTCTGCCCCTCTTCATCACCGATACTTTTCAGCCAATCATCAGCCTGGGCTGAGGCGGGCAACGCAGAGGACGCATTCTCGAACTCGGCAAAGAATTCCTCGCCGATATTTTGGGCGTTCGCGCTCCAATCGGATACAACCGGTTCAGGCTCAGCCGGGGCTTGGGACCCCGCCGCCTGAGCCTGAGCCACCCAATCGGGCGGAGTCTCACTGCGTTTGTTCGGGTCGGTGACGAGTTCTTCGGGTTTCGCGCCATGCTTCGCCGCAAGCGACTCAAGCCATGCCACGGCGTCATCCTGCTCCTGCGCTGACGAGCCGAGGCTTTCGATATTCGCGGCGGGAGTCTCTTTTGCCGGTTCATTCGATTTCAACCAATCCGGCAGATCGGCAGGCTGGGCAGGTGGCTCTTCAAACGCAGAACCTGCGGCAACGGACGCCGCTACACCCAACCCTGCAAGCCAATCGGGAGTGTCCGTTTCGGCTTTGGGTTGTTCTTCCGCGGAACCCTCACTTGCTGCCTTCAACCAGTCCGGCACATCAGACGAAGAGGCAAAAGACCCAGATTGCGACGGCTCTTCGGTGGATATTCCGCTGGCATCTTTGAACCAGTCGGGTAAATCATTTGATGGGGCGGAGGCTCCTTCGAATGGATCGAAGGAAGGGTCGAGGTTTGAAAGATAATCGGGGGTTTCGATCTTTGGGGCTGGCTCGGTTTTGAGCGGCGCGGATGCTGTCGGGGTTTGCGATTTCAACCAATCGGGGATATCCGCCTGCACAAGACCCTCGCCGGAGGGATCTTCGTCAAAGATGGAGGAGGGTGTTTCAGGTCCGCTGGCAGAGTTCCAACCGGCATCGCGTAAAAAGTCGGGGATACCGCCTTCTGCCTGGGATGTGGAATCAGGCGTGAGCGGAGTCTGAAGCGTTTCATCCGCTCCTGTGGAACGCAGCCAGTCGGGCTGTTCCTCATTCAACGACAATCCGCTCCCAAGCGGAGCCACAGAAGAGAAACCAAGCGAAGCGTTGTTCCAATCCTGCCCCATTTGCACTTCTTCGCCGGTGTATTCAAGCCGCTCCAAACTTACCGAAGCATCGGCAACATCGGCGGTCTGAAAGATGGAGCCTTTTGTGAAATTGGAATAGGGATCGAGTTCAGAGACATGCATCCGGTAGACCTGTGTGCTTTCAGCCCCGGTCGAGCCGGGGAGCAGGTCTACCATGATGCGGTTTGCATCGAAGGTGTAGGCGTAGCGCTTGAGCAACTGGGCGCATAGATCGCTGGCGTCGGAGCGCTGCCCGCTTTTGAAATAGGAGTAGGCGAGGAGCAATTGCATGTCCACGCGCTGGGGATCAGTCGCCAGCACGGCGCGGATCTCGGCAATCGCCTGCGGGTACAATTCGCCATGCACATAGATGCGGGCAAGCGCGCCGCGGCTCATGCGCACCTTGGGAGGTTCCATGCCGTCGCGCCGACCATACAGGCGTTGAAGTTC
>DAOTXI010000039.1:0-4016 GCA_034435475.1 Anaerolineales bacterium | reverse complement strand
GTCAGGATGCGAACCTGCTGATTGGGTTTTACGGCGTGCATGTTTCCTCGCATTCCTCCACCTGAGTCTCATCATCCTCGCGCACGACCGACAGCCACGGCTCTACCTCCTCCGAATGGCGCGGCTCACAGCCGATCAGGATCGGCACGTTCGGCGTTTCGTCCGCCAGGGATTTGGCAAGTGCGAGTGCCTTCGGCAGATTGCCGTGAGTGTGGTTCGGGAATAACCCGACCTGATGGGCAATCAGGTTACCCTTGCGCCACACCTTGAAGACACCTTGTACTTCCAGATAACGATCTTCAGGCAGGCGTTTCCAGCCCAGGTGATATTCCTGCAGGGCGACCTCCAGCGTTGTCCATGTGATGCCGAGTTCAGGGTCATGCCCATCAAAGAGATCCTTCAAAACATCAACAGCATCCTCCTTCGTGATGGGTTTGCCCATGTTCAGGGCGGTGTCCAACAAATCACCGACCTGCCAGATGGGGGCGATCTTGTCCTGCCAGTAGTGGTGCAGGATGCGCAGCACGTCCTCGTTTGGGACGCGCAGTTCGGTTGAAATGGCGTCCGCCATTTCTTCAATGACATAATCGTTCATGATTTATTCCTTTACAGGTGTAGATGGGAATACGTCATGCCGTCATCACCAAGCAGCGAGTAATGAATGGCATACGCTTTGCGGATGTAGCGACGTGCGCCGCGTTCGAAGCGGAAGAGAGGTTCGTTTTCGTACAGATACTTCCTGGGCGTGCGGCGAAAGATCGTCCAGCCGATGGCATCCGGCGCGCCAGGTTGCCTGCGCTCGATCTGGACGTGCACACCGCTCCGCAACAGGGACAGGGTTTGTTCGAGAGTGAGGGAAATGTCCGAACCGATCAGCGCCGCCTTGAAGGGCAGGATGACCAGGTCGGGTTTGGATGGAAACATGGAACCTCCTTGGAAATAAAAACTGCGGGCTCGGTGGTTACCGAACCCGCAGTTTATGGAAAATGGTTTTCTTGGTTATGGCAGGATGAACTCATCCTTGTAACGCTGGAGCACATCCCCAGGCGTGCCGATCTCGAAAGGCAGATCGATGCGGCTGCGATGCTTCAGGAAATGTTCCTTATCATGGGTGACGAACCAATCTGGCTTGGCAAGGATGGCTTCCGCCAGAACATGTGCATCCGGCACATATTGAACATGGGCTTCTGCGGCACTGATCTGCTTTTTGGTCGGCGCTTGTGATGTTTCAAGGGAAGCGCTGGCAAGCAGTTGGGCAAGAGTCGGCAGAGAGGAGGGAACCTTGCGTTGCACAACGTCCTGGCATTCATTAAGGACGGTGGGACCGACCACCAATTGCAATAAGCCAGCTTCGCCCAACAGAAACAATTTACGCGCGCCGCCAGTCGGGGAAAGCACGGCGGCAAAGATCACGCTGGTATCGAGAAAGACTCTATGATTTTTTGGTGTCATATTCCGCCCGGACCTCGCGCAGTGTGCTCAACATTGATTCAAGGGACTCTCCGGAGTCCTGCCATTCTTTGGCAAGTTTGTCGGCTATTTCGTCCACACGTGAACGTTTGGGGCTTATGACCACCACGCCATCCCCAAGATCAATGAGTGTGAGAGTGTCACCTTCTTCGATGTTGTTGTGGTCTCGAAGTTCCTTGGGGAGGGTGATGATGCCCCGACGGACAACCTGTACCTGGAAAGTATTGTTATTCATAAGTAGCTCCTGTCTGATTTTCAGTATATCAGTTTAGCGGATTATCCGCAAGACAGATGGTTGTCACCATCTTCCCCTCTGGAGGCGAGCCATCGCTTCAATTCCTGCCTTTCCTTTTCGATTTGCTGAATGAGATCCTCACGCACCCGCGTCTCATCCCAGCCGGTATGATGTGCATCTTCCAGTTCCTTCAAGAATTTGGTGATGCCGCGTTTTTCCTCAGGGACAGGATCAAAGGTGGGATCGGTGGTCACCTCCACCATGACAAACTCATGCCAAGGATGATCGTCCTCGCTCACGACAGCGAAGAAGCGTTCCTCAACCTGCACCTGTTGGGCGATGAAGAACAATCCATCAGAGAGAAATGAGCGTATTTGTGTATCAACCTCTTCAACGGTCAACAGGGTTTCATTCGGGAGAATGACTTCGCCATGCTGCTTGTAATTGCTGGCATCGCGGTACATGTAGACGAAGCGGATGTTAGTCATTGGACATCCTGCCTCCCTCCGCCCAGCCTTGTGCCTTGATATTGCGCGCCCACAAGCTCAGGAAGGAGGAGACCTGCTTGTGAAAGCGGGTGTCCACATAGGTCTTTCCATCGCGTTCAATGAATTTGGAGCGATACCCGAAGAAGGCTTGCGTAATGCCGGTCGGCACCCAGGAGGGATAATGCAACTCCACATCCGGGTCGGCGATCAGATCACCGTTCTGTTCGAAGTAGTGCGCAACGCTGATCATCTCGCCGTGACGTTCGATCACCAAAGGTTGATAGCCCTGCTTCTCAAAGCGCACATGGAAGGAGTCCTTGTTCTGGAAATCCTCCAACAGGTTGTGGGACTTCAACAGGTGTTCGATGGTTTCTTGAAAGAGTGTGGTCATAGTGTGTCTCCATGAAAAGTTCGGAGGGCGACCATGTCGCCCTCCGAAAGGTATTTGATCTATTCATCCCAGCCGCTGATGCTGTCTTCGTATGCGGCTTCCAGCCAACCGTCATCCCCGAGGCGGGCGGCGTTCTCGTATTGTTCAACGAGTGGACCTTCATCTGGTTCGATCTCCGCCTCCTGGTACTCGTGGTCGGGACGTAGGATGACATCCGCCGGGAAATCACCCGCCTTCCAGATCGGGAGCGTGCGTGCGACTTCATAGCCGGGCTTGCAGAATTCCTGTGGATCGAGTTCCGGTGAAACGATCACCACGTATTCATCGGAGTCGGAGGTGTAGTGCGCCAACATGTACGGTCCGATTTCGGAGAGCGGCGCCTGTTTGTACTCAAATGGCGGTATTGACACGCCGGCTTCGCCAAACAACCAGGTGATCTTTTACTTGAGCCACTCGATGTCGGCATCGCGGTTGAAGATCGTGCGGCGCTGAAAATCACGGGGGATGTCGGTCAGGTTGCAGAACTCATCCGGCTTCTGGTCTGCCAGGGCGTAGGCAGAGGTCTCGATCTCCAGACCGACAATGGCGTCATCCTCCCATTTCCAATGCACACTGCCGACATACTCACAGGGCTTGGAAAACGCGCCGGGATTCATCACGATGCCATCCCAGCCTTTGGGATGATCTTTGGGTGTACACCAGACTTGGAAGCCGCCGCTGCCCGCTTCGAAGATCGCGGCAGAATGGGGATTGGTGGCGATGTCGAGTTTGCGCGCCAGGTCAAGCACGGGTTTCAACTGTGCCTGCGTCACTGGTGCAGGCATTTTTTGATGTTCAGAATGGTGGGACATGCTTTGCTCCTTGTAGTTGTGATTTGGATCTATCCGCCGCGCGGACCATCGTATTCGTATTGATGATGAAATTCCTCGATCCCCTCAGACCAGCGGGCATGTCCGCTGAAGCCGATACCGCCTTCAAAGTATTTAAACTCGAAGGTGTGATCGGGGAACATCGAAGCAAGTTTTTCGATCACGGGGATGGGCGGACTCCAGGCGGTATCGAATTCCAGGAAGGCTTGAATGGGTTCAGCATCTGGCAAGGGGCTGCCACATTGTTGGCAGGTCAGAACGACCATCATTTCAGTCTTATGAACGGTCTGGCAATAGGCGCATTTGGCTGTCTTGCGGAGAGGCTTGGATGAGTCGTCGCGTGTGGTGAGATGGACATGACAGGCATTCCATTTTGTCGCCCAGTTCTCGCAGGTCCATTCATAGCCGCCTGAGTTGAAGCCATCCTTGATCCACGGCGTGCCGGGTTCCACACCATATTCCGCGCCGAGCGCTTCGAGTTTTTGTTTGCGTTGCGGGTCATCGTTTGCGATGGCGTTCAGTTTTTCCCGATACTCTTCCGCACGTTTATCCATATCGCGATA
>DAOTXI010000038.1:0-2876 GCA_034435475.1 Anaerolineales bacterium | reverse complement strand
GCTTCAAGAAACGCATTACCAAAGCCCTCGATCGTGGAGGGGTAAGTCACCATGTCTGCATATGGATATACATCTCCGAGTGTGTAAATCTTCTTTCCATCGTGGGTTGTGCCGCGCTGATCCTGCACCTGATCCGATTCGAAGCGCACGGTCACATTCAGCAGATCCGCATACTCGCGCACGCGCTGTTCGTATTCCGTGCCTTCATCGCCCGAGGCGTGCGAGATGATGAGTTTGGCGGGCAGGTCGAGTCGGCGCATCAACTCGATGGCGTGTTCGATTCCCTTGCGCTGGATGACGCGCGTGGGCTGCAGGAAGAAATATTCCCCGGCGCGAATGCCGAAGTCTGCGCGCACAGTTTCGGCGTAGGAATCAGAAGCGTGCGGAGGGGAGTCGAAATCCATCACGTTGGGGATCACGCGCGCAGAGATTCCGTAGCGTGAAGCGACCTGTTGCGCCTGAATCGTGTTGATGACCACGTGACGAATCGATGGCAGGGTCGGCGGGAACGCGGCGGCGTGATATTCGCTCACGCAGTTGACCTGAAAACGCTGGCGTTCCCAGTGAAAATCGTGATGGTGCGCGATGGTGGGATAGCCCGTCTCGGCGACGAATTCAGTGATGGCGAGCCCCAACGGAAGGTTGAGCGGAATCGTCACCGCGTTCTCGATGATGAGAATCTCCAACTCAAAGCGGCGCGCAAATTCGTACAACTGACTTTTGAAATATTCTTTCAGCTCGTTCACGCGGCGCGTCATGTCCGGCGGACGGACGTAGATGGAGAAAAAATCCTTTTGCAGGGATTCGATCTCAGGGTGCGCCTTGCGCGCCTCGTGCGTGACCGTCCAACTGCCCGAATATGCCATGCGATTGAGTTCGTCAATGTCGGGGTGGCGATAGAAGGCTTCCGGCACGACGTGGGACTGCTCCGCGCGGCGGTCGCATTGACCCGCAAAATAAAAGCATCTGTGCCCGAGTCGTTCGAGGACAGTTGCCCATTTCGCGGTTTCAAGCGAGACGCCGTCAGTGCCCGCGAAGCGGGTGGAAATAAAGCCGATGTTGTGAGAGGAGGCAGTCATAGTTTCATCCATAAGAATTGATAAGGTTCGAGCCTGACGGTCTCAAGCGACACAGTTTGCCCGGTGAAAATATCCGTTGCTGAGCCGTACTTTGTCGAGAATGAAATTCGCTGCCGGTTCAGATTGTGCAGGCATACCACGCGCGAGTTCCCGTCAGGAGAAATCCGTTCCACGGCAAAGACTAACGGATGGATATTCAATATGTTTTGCCCGCCGTGTGGATGAAAGGCAGGCGTTGCGTTTCGAGCGTTGATCAATGCGCTGTATCTGGCGAATACGTTTGAGCGCAGTGAATTTTTATCTGCCAATTCCTGTTGCACTTCATCGAATTGTAATTTCTCACGGTTGACCGTGCGGTTGCGACCTGTCTGCTTCACGCCTTCGAGCCAGCCGCGCGAACCAAAGAGGCTGTGGAAGTAAATCCCCGGCACGCCGACCAGCGAGAGCATGACGGCTTGCGCGGCGATGAAACGATTCACTTGCAAGTCGAGCGGCTCGTTTCCATTCGGGTTGGAAAGGGCATCGAAATAACTGATATTCATTTCATACGGACTTTGCGTTCCATTTGGATTGTGTTTGTAGGAAACCAATCCGCCGTGTTCGAGGGTTTTACTTACCAGCATGTCAATTTCTTCGTCGGATAGAATTCCATGAGCGGGATTCAAGCCGATACCGTCATGCGAGGCGAGGAAGTTGAAGAAGGTGGTCTTGTCGGAGGGCAGAGTCAAGGTCTTTGCCCATTCGGAGAGCACGCGCGCATCGCCCGTGTGAAAGGCATGCAGCGTCAGCGGCGGGAGGGCAAAGTTGTAAACGAGCTGGGCTTCGTTGTATCCATCGCCGAAGTAAGAGAGGTTGTCCACATGGGGCACGTTGGTTTCAGTGATGAGATGCACATGCGGCGCGGCTTCGTCCAGCGCGGCGCGCAGGAATTGGACAACCGCATGTGTCTGCGGAAGGTGAATGCAGGTCGTGCCGATCTCTTTCCACAAATATGCTATTGCATCAAGGCGGATGAAGTCTGCGCCGCGTTCGGCATAGAGCAGTAGGATATCGAGAACTTCAAGCAGGACTTCGGGATTCTTGAAGTTGAGGTCGATCTGGTCGGCGCTGAAGGTCGTCCACACTTTTTTCTTGCCTGAGGGAGTTTGAAACGCTGTGAGCAGCGGCAATGCGCGCGGACGCACCACCTGCGAAAGATTCGGTTCGCCTTCGACCGTGATGAAATAATCGCGGTAACCGGGATCGTCCTGCAGAAATTTTTGGAACCATTCGCTTTGCGATGAGATGTGATTGAGCACCGCATCGAACATCAAGCGGAAGTTCCTCATGGCGGATATGTCATCCCAGTCGCCGAGCGCGGGATCAATTTGGCGGTAATCCACAACGGAGAAGCCATCATCGGAGGTCCATGGGTAAAAGGGCAAGATGTGAATCCCGCTGACGACAGCGGTCAGGTACGTATCGCAGAATTTTTTGAGAGTCTGCAGAGGCTTTTCGCCGGATGCCTGAACCTGATCGGCGTAGGTGATGAGGAGCGAGTCGCGCTGGCTGAGTCCGCCGTCCCTCGGCGCGATGCGGGCGCGATGTTTCAACAGAATCGAGCGGACTCGATCCAGCAATGAAGAGGCTTTTTTCTCTCCGTATAAGAAGGTCAGGTGGTGCAATAAAATATTTGACATGGTTGATTGATTCGATTCATTCCCCCCTTGTGGATGATTCCATTCCTAAATTTTTATACCACAGAATTTTCGGCTTGAGATTAATTCCCCAGGCAATTTGGGTAACACAGGGTTATGG
>DAOTXI010000037.1:0-3328 GCA_034435475.1 Anaerolineales bacterium | reverse complement strand
ATGTGATATTTCAAGTCATATACGGTGTGCGAACCTTTTCGATATTCTGGCATTTGTCTATTTTACGCTATTGTGGTGTTGAAAACTGCCGCCTAAAGGCGGGGGTTTTAGACCCTGTATACGGACAATAAATGGAGGGTGATTCAGGTACAACCATTAATAGGTTTGACAAATGAGGTAAGACCACTCGATAGCCCTCAATGCCGGTAGGACGCTGAGGGCTATCGAAAAGCTAATTCTTCACCAAGCCCACCTTCACCTTTTCGCCATCAAACTCATCCTCCACCACAGAAGCATTCGCGGGCGCGGCAGCGAAATTCAACTTCACCGCCAGCGTCTCGGCTTTGACGTAATCCGCGTGCGTTTCAAGCGCCGTCTTCAACCCGGCGCTGGCTTCCACGAACAATTCGATGCGGTCGGCAACGTCCAGGTCGGCAGTCTTGCGCAGGTCTTGCGCGCGGCGGACGAATTCACGCGCCAGACCTTCGGCGACCAGTTCCGGCGTGAGTGTGGTGACGAGCGCCGCCACATACGCGCCATCTTCAGCGACGGCAAAGCCTTCTTTTGCGAGCGCCTTCACTTCCACTTCATCGGAGAGGATATGAAAAACCTCGCCTCCGGCTTTAACTTCAAGCGGGTTGCCAGTCAATAAGGCTTTAGCCACCTCCTCGGCATTCATCGCCAAAATCGCCTTCTGGATGACCGGGAACTTGTTGCCGTATTTTTGACCCAACTGCTTGGGCAGCGGCTTGACCGAGTGAGACACCGCCTCTGTAGCCGCATCCAACAAGCGCACTTGCTTGACGTTCAACTCATCCTGAACCACATCCGCGTTCTTGAGCAGGGCGTCGCGTTCCGACACATTCCCAACCGAGAAGGCGGCTTCTGACAGCGGCTGGCGCACCTTGCGATTCGCCTTCTGCCGCGCCGAGTGACCAAGCGAGACCAGCTTCATCACCAGTTCCATTTCGCGGTTGAGCGATTCGTCAATCAACTCTTCCATCACAGCGGGCCACTCCGCCAAATGCACTGACTCCGGCGCGGACTCATCCACCGAGCGGACGAGGTTCTGGTACAACTCCTCCGCGATGAAGGGCATGGCAGGCGCGATCAGTTTCGCAACCGTGGTCAACGCCGTGTACAGCGTGGAATACGCCGATTGCTTGTCCGCGCTCGATTCGTTCTTCCAAAAACGGCGGCGCGAGCGGCGCACATACCAGGACGAAAGCGTCTCGACGAATTTCTCCACCGGGCGCGTGGCGTTGGTCACATCGTATTCTTCGTAGGCTTTGGTCACATCGCGCACCAACACATTCAATTCTGATAACAGCCAACGATCGAGATCATTGGTCGGCGCGGTAACGGTCAATGCCTGCGGCTTGTCGAGGTTGGCGTAGGTCACAAAGAACGAGTACACATTCCACAGCGTAAGCGTAAAGCTGCGGATCACATCCCCGACTAAATCGGAAGAGAAGCGGCGTTCCTGTCCCGGAGGCGAAGCGGTGTAGAGATACCAGCGCAGCGCATCCGCGCCATGTTCGTTGATCACATCCCACGGCTGAACGATGTTGCCCAGCGACTTGGACATCTTGCGTCCCTCCGCATCCTGGATGTGCCCGAGGCAGATCACGTTCTTGAACGAAACCTGGTCATTGAGAAGGGTTGAGATGGCGTGCAATGAATAGAACCAACCGCGAGTCTGATCGACCGCTTCACAGATGTAATCAGCGGGATACTGCGATTCAAACTTTTCCTGATTCTCGAACGGATAATGCCACTGAGCGTACGGCATCGAACCTGAGTCGAACCACACGTCGATCAGGTCTTTGACACGCGTCATCCTGCCGCCGCATTTGTCACACTTCCAGTGGACGTTATCCACGTGCGGGCGGTGCAGGTCAAGATCGGTCAGGTCGCGCCCCGCCTTTTCGGAAAGTTCCTTCACCGAGCCGACGCACTCTCGCGCATGGCAATCGTCACATTCCCAAACCGGCAGCGGCGTGCCCCAATAGCGTTCGCGGCTGAGCGACCAGTCAATGTTGTTTTCGAGCCAGTTGCCGAAGCGTCCGTTCTTGATGTGGTCGGGAACCCAGTTGATGGTCTTGTTCAGTTTGACGAGATCATCCTTCTTCGCGCTGGTGCGGATGTACCACGACTCGCGCGCGTAATACAACAGCGGCGTATGGCAACGCCAGCAGAACGGATAAGTGTGCGTATATTTCTCGGAGCGGAACATCAATCCGCGCGATTCCAATTCCTGAATAATGAGCGGGTCGGCGTCTTTGACGAAGACTCCGCGCCAGGGGGTGACCTCCGGGATGAATGTGCCGTCGGGCTGCACGGTGAGCAAAACGGGTAAATCATATTGCTTCGCCATCTCCATATCTTCCGCGCCGAATGCGGGAGCCTGATGCACGAGTCCCGTGCCGTCTTCGGTGGTGACGAAATCTCCCATCACGACGAAGTGCGCGGGTTTCTCCAAAGGCACAAAGGTAAAGAGCGGTTTGTATTTCATGCCCTTCAATTTTTTGCCCTTGAACGTATCGAGAACCTTTACTTCTTCGCCGCGGAAGACTTTCTCTACAAGCGATTTGGCAAGGATGAGTTTTTCAGTCGAACCGTTGTGATCTCGCTCTACAGTTACGTAATCCACTTCGGGGTGCGCAGCAACGGCGACGTTGGCAGGCAGGGTCCACGGGGTGGTCGTCCACACGAGGAAGGATGTATCGGGTTTGTCCACAAGCGGGAAGCGCACAAAGACCGAGGGGTCGGTCGCTTCGTCGTAGCCGAGCGCCACTTCATGGTCGGAGAGAGGCGTGCCACAGCGCGGGCAGTACGGCACGATCTTGTAGCCCTTGAAGAGCAGGTCCTTCTCCCAGAAGTTTTTCAAGATCCACCACACCGACTCGATGAAGTCGTTGGTGTAGGTCACATAGGCGGTATCCATATCCACCCAGAAAGCGATGCGGTCGGTCAACCGTTCCCAGTCCTGGATGTAGTTGAAGACGGATTTCTTGCACAGTTCGTTGAACTTGTCGATGCCGTACTCTTCGATCTGCTGTTTGTTGGTGAAGCCAAGCTGCTTCTCCACTTCGATCTCCACCGGCAAGCCGTGCGTATCCCACCCGCCGCGGCGCGAGACGTGGTATCCGCGCATGATCTTGTAACGCGGGAACATATCCTTGAACGCGCGCACGAGCACGTGATGCACGCCGGGACGTCCATTGGCGGTGGGCGGTCCTTCATAGAATACATATTCAGGATTGCCCTGTCTCTGCTCAACGGTCTTCTTGAAAATCTCCTGTTTTTTCCAGAATTTGAGGACGTT
>DAOTXI010000036.1:0-11914 GCA_034435475.1 Anaerolineales bacterium | reverse complement strand
GCCGTATATCCTTGATTGTGTGAGAGCATATTGCACCCTCGGCGAGATGATTGGTGTGATGACGAAGGTATTCGGGAAGTATGAAGAACCAACGATGATTTAGGGAGTCAGGTTTCAGGTGTCAGGTTTCAGGTAAAACGTGGAGGCTGCTTTCAGGTTGTTTGCATATTTTATCCATTGACGTTGCAAAGTAGGGGCGACCCGTCCAGATAATGAAGAGCCTTGTTGGGCAAGAAAGGGTCGCCCTGTTTGTCGAATCTTATCCGCGCTTATGGAGAGGAGAAATAAGGGATGAAAAATTATCTAATCACCTTCCTGCTTGTATTCATTATGGGATGTTCGCCCGGTCCGGGAGATATTACGACAAATTCTTCAGGCGACAATCAAGCGACAAGCGCGGCTCCAACATTAACAGCAATTCCGCCAACCCATACATCAACTCCTGAACCGACCTTCACTCCCACCATTACGCCTACTGCAATCGGCGGAGGCGCGGGCAGAATCGCTTTTACCTCCGATCGGGATGGCTACCCGGAAATCTATGTCATTAATGCCGATGGCAGCGGGTTGGTGAAATTGGCATACGATAGTTCGCCCAAGTATTATCCTGCTTGGTCGCCGGACGGAAACAAGATTGCTTTCGGATTCAGCAAAGATGGCATCGGCAGCCTTTTCATTATGAATGCAGACGGCTCAAACCTCACGAAATTGGTAGATACCAAGGCGTTCAGTGTTTATGATCAATTTAGTGCGGATTTGTGGTTCGATCCGGGTTGTTGTTCCCAGGATTGGTCGCCAGACGGCACAAAGATTGTCTTTATGGCCCGTCACGGTATTGGCTGTTGTTATAGCTCTGCTTTCATTCATGTATTAAATGCGAATGGCAGTAGTTTAGCCAGCGCCGCGCTCCCGGGATGGGCAACATTTGATTGGTCTCCAGATAGCCAAAGAATTGCTTTCGGGTCAGACTGTGGGGGATATGGTGGTATCTGTGTGATGAATGCCGATGGTACAAATCTTGTCAATATCACTCACAAGCAAGGAGCGGGGGGAGGCGACACAGCGCCAGTCTGGTCGCCGGATGGCGAAAAAATTGCGTTCGCTTCCGGCCGGAATGGAGACTCTGAAGTTTTCGTAATGAACGCCGATGGCAGCGATCAAATCAACTTGACAAACTATGGCAGTGGATGGGACGATTACCCAACCTGGTCGCCGGATGGCGACAAAATTTCTTTCAGATCCTATCGCGATGGCAATTTTGAGATCTATGTGATGAACGTTGATGGCAGCAATCAATTTAACCTGACAAATCACCCGTCTGGCGACATTAACCCGGTCTGGTCGCCTGACGGCACGAAAATAGCTTTTGTCTCAGACCGCGACGGAAACCAGGAAATCTATGTGGTGAATGCAGACGGCAGCAACCTGGTCAGGTTGACGGATAGCGAAGCCGATGATTACTCGCCCGTTTGGTCACCGTAATGCTTCGACATGATAACCATGATTACAGAAATCGCGATTATCTTGTGAGCGTTTCCTGCCCTTTTCCCCTTCTCACCGCCAGTAACTTCTGCACGCGCTGATACCTCTCCCTTGTGAGCGGATAGAACCATGCCAGGATGATCGTCCCCGTTAGAATCCCCGCGCCGATGAACGAGTCCATTACGCGGATCATGAACAGGGCGGAATCAGGTTGTGTAAATTGAATCACGCCTTCGGGCGGGGCTTGATAACCGGACCACCCCAATATCTGCAATGTAATGAAAATGACCAGCGCGCCCGTCAACTTACGAATGAGTGTGCGGATGCCGTAATAGATTCCCTCCTGCCGCCTCCCCGTGCGGAGTTCGTCCCATTCGATCACATCCGGCAAAATTGAATCCGGCAGGACGTATGCCGCCGACACGCCGATACCCGCCAGTGACGCAATGAACAGAAGATAATTCGTCTCGCCGGGCTGGATGGTAAAAATCAGCGCCTGCACAACGATCCACGCCGCCATGCCCGCGATGTACGCGCCGACCTTGTTGAAGCGTTTCGAGATCTTCAGCCAGAATGGCACGAACAATATACAGCAAAACATCATCACGCCGAAGAACGCGGACTCGAGCGCGAGGTCGAACCCAAAAAGATTGATCTTCGCCAGCAAATCGCCTTGCGCCACCCAATACAACAAAAAGAACGGGAAGGTGATGGCGACCATGTCCACCGCTGACCAGTTGAACATGTAAATGCCCACCGCGTAACGGAACGGCACGTTCTGCCACGCCAGTTTCAACGTCTCGCGGAAGGAAAGCGATTCCTGTTCCGCGGCTTCGGAGGCAAAACGCTCGCGGATGAACAACCCGATAATGAAAAGCGGCAGCGCGCCGATCGCGCCGAAGACCGCGCCCGCCGTCATGAATCCCTGTTGTTGTGTGCCGCCGCCCGCAAGCACCGCATCCACGATCATGGGCGCGGCGATCACCACCACCATCGCCGACGCCAGTTGGAACACGGTGCGAAAACTCGAAAGCGACGTGCGTTCGTCGTAATTCTGAGTCAGTTCAGGAGTGAGCGAATAATATGGAACAGCCACCAGCGTCGTCAGCGTATCCGAAAGCATGAAGGCAATCGTGACGTAGATCAACAGCCCGACCTGACTCTCCCAATTCGGCGCGGACCACAACATCACAAAACTCAAACCAAATGGAAAGGCAAACCAAAGCAGAAACGGTCTTCTTCTCCCCAGTTTCGATTTCATGCGGTCGCTCAATATGCCGATGATCGGGTCGTTGACGGCGTCCCACACAATGCCCATCAGCGCGCCAAGCGAAGCCAGCCGCGGCTCGATGCCGACCACATCCGTCAGATAAATGGCGTAGAAAATGGACCGCATCATGCTGACGCTTGCAATCCCCCAATCACCCGAACCATATAAAATCTTCAACCAAAATGGAAGTTTTGCATTCATCGAACTCGCGCAAGTGTAACATGGACAGGAGTATGGAGTCTGAAGTCTCCTGACTTCGGAGCGAAATCGGGAGATTCTGCATCGAAAGTCGGGAGACTTTCGACTCCGTCGTTACGTAACATAGATATAATACCCGTCATGCCCTCGCTTGCGGATAAACTCAAGTCGCTCGGTGTCAAGACGGGAAACACGCTTCAGACTCCGCCCACGGTTGAATCCCGGTCTATTGACTCCGTTGTCGCCGGAATCTTTTTCTCCTCTCCCAAAGGCGGCGAGACCTTCGTCGCCGAACAAACATACGAGTTAAACTACCTGCACGGTAACACATCCCCGTATTCAGACTTTCCACTTTCCATCATCTCCCAATGGGCAAACGACCCGCGCATTGACCAATTGCCAATTACCAAATACGCCTTCCTCGATACCGAAACCTCCGGCGTTTCAGGCGGCACAGGGACGTATGCCTTTCTCGTCGGCGCGGCGCGTTTTGTGGACGGCAAATTCACCCTCAGGCAATTCTTCATGCGCGACCCGGCGGAAGAGAGCGCCATGCTCGAAGCGCTGATCCACTTCCTCGCGCCCTGCGAAGGATTGGTGACGTTCAATGGAAAAGCCTTCGATGCGCCGCTATTGGTTACGCGGTACAAGTTACATCGCATCCCTGTCCCTTTCAAGGATTACGCGCACATTGATCTGCTGCCATTGGCGAGAAGGCTCTGGCGCGACCGTCTGCCCTCCCGCGCTCTAAAATATCTCGAAGAGCATGTGATGGGATTCACCCGCGCATCTGAAGAAGTGCCCGGTTATGAAATCCCCTGGCTGTATTTCGATTACCTGCGCACCGGCGACGCCCGCCCGCTCGGCGGCGTGTTCTATCACAACGCCATGGACGTGGTGGCGATGGCGGCTTTGCTTGCGCATGTCAGCGAGATTCTCGCCGACCCATACAACGGAAAGGTGGAGCATGGTCTCGATTTTATTGCGCTCGGTAAACTCTTCGAAGACCTCGGTCACTGGGACGAAGCGGCGCGTCTGTTCGAGCGTGGACTCGAGATCGGGTTGGACGAATCCGATTTCGGTGTGGCGGTGAAGCGCATCTCCATCCTGCAAAAAAAGCGCGGAGACATGGACAAGGCTGTGGCGTTGTGGAAATCCGCGGCGAAGAAGGGTCACATCTACGCCCACATCGAACTGGCAAAATATTATGAACATAAAATGCGCGATGTGAAGACAGCGGTCAAGTGGGCGACATCCGCGCGTGTTGAAGCGGAGAAGGCGGACCTGCCCGCCTATGTCCGCAATCACTGGCTGGAGGAAATCACCCACCGGCTGGGACGGTTGGAACGGAAAGCGGGTTTATAATTGGGCATCATCAACTCATGGAGAGAAATCATGGAGATAAACATTTCACAGGAAAAGGGAAGTGTGCCGGTCACAGTGGTAAAGGTGTCCGGTCAGTTGGATGGGCAGTCGTATCAGTCGCTGATCGCTTCAGCGCAGGAAGCCCTTAACGGCGGCGTAAAAAACCTCCTGCTCGATCTATCAGACCTGACGTTTATTTCAAGCGCGGGGCTGGTTGCTCTGCATGTAACCGCCCTGCTGACGCGCGGCGAAGCCATGCCAGACCTTGAGCATGGTTGGGCGGCGCTTCGCTCGGTGAACAAGTCGCGCGAGAGCGGCGTGCAAAAGCATGTGAAGCTGCTTAATCCGCGCCCTGAAGTCGTCAACGTGCTGGAGATGGTGGGTTTCTCGTCGTTTTTCGAGATCCATACCGACCGGCAGACGGCGCTCAATTCTTTTTCATAGAAGCCATTTAACAGCGATGCGGATATTTCTGCATCGCTGTTGATTCCCCTTTTTATAGGTGATGTTGATGAAACGAAATCTAGGGAATATTATTTTTATCATATTGGTTGTTCTAACCGTCCTGGTCTGGGCGGTCTTTCCGCCTGCGCGTGAAGGTGTGGAGAACTACACCCGCTATCTGGTCGGCATGACGCTCGGCTCGCTGGTGATTGTGTTGATGTCCTTCTCCCTGTTCCTTTCCACCCGCCCGCGCTGGGCGGAGCCGTTCTTTGGCGGCATGGACCAGATGTACCAGACGCATCGGCGGACATCCACCTCGGCATTCCTGTTGATGTTCGTGCATTTGTTGATCGTTCCGCTTCATCTTGTGGACCTGGCAGTGGGCAACTACCTCGCGATTGTTTCCTTCCTCGGAATCATTGCCATCGTCCTGCCGACACTCGCGCCGCGGATTCCCTTCCTCAACAAACTCACCGGCGGGACGTATGAAGGCTGGAAGCGCCTGCACAGTTTCATCGGCATCTTTTTCATTCTTGGGTATGTTCATTCGATCACGGTCCGTGCGCCAACAACAAGCATCGCCATCAACTGGAATCAGGTTTTTGTCTTCCTCGGCATTGGTTCGTATCTTTACACTGAGATTATCAGCCGTTACGTTGGCAGGCATGTGCCGTATACGGTGGCGGCGGTCAACCACCCCAACAACTCCACCACCGAAGTGGTGATGAAGGCGAAGGGCAGGACGATCAAACATGCGCACGCGGGGCAGTTCCTTTTTGTGCGCTTCAAAGGCGACAAAGTTCTGGATGAAGCGCATCCGTTCACGATCTCGAGCGCGCCGCACGAAGGCGAACTGCGCGTCACGATCAAGGCGGTGGGCGATTTCACCCGCCATTTATTCGCCAACCTCAAGCCGGGCATGGATGCGGTCGTCGAAGGGGCATACGGTTTGTTCAATTACAAGACCGGCGGCGACAAGCAGATCTGGGTGGCGGGCGGCATTGGCATCACTCCCTTTCTTTCCTTCCTGCGGGACTTGAAAACCGAACTTGCCCATGACGTGCATTTCTATTACACGGTAAGACATCCCGAGGAAGCCGTTTTCTCAGATGAGATCGAAGCCATTGCGAAGAAACATCCGCGACTGAAGGCTCATATCCGGCATTCGTCCACGCACGGTTCGCTGACCGTGGATGAGATCGTCAGGAACGCGGGCGGGGATGCGCGTTCGCATCACGTCTACATGTGCGGTCCACTGCCGATGGTGCAAGCCTTCGAGAAGAAATTTCTCGAGGCGGGTGTTGGAGCGGGGAACATCCACTACGAGGAATTCAATTTCAGGTAAGAGGAGACGTCCATGCAAATCTCTTTATCAAAACACGGGGATGTGACCGTCATGCACTTGATGGGGGATTTGGATTCCTCCAACTATACAGACATCATCGTCAGGGCGCAGGAGGTTTATAACGACGGCGGGCGCAACCTGTTGCTCGACCTGGAAAAGGTCCCCTATGTGAGCAGCGCCGGGCTGATGGCATTCCATACCATTGCGCGCATCTTTGCGGGACATTCCATCAAAGGCGGCGAGAATGGGCGTCCGACCTTCCGCTCGATCAACCCAAAAGAGGATGCTTCGGCGCGAGACCGCTTAAAACTGCTCAACCCGCAGCCCGCTGTCGAGCAGGTGTTGGATGTGATCGGTTTGAAGCAATTCTTCGAGATTTATACCGACCTGGATGTGGCCGTGAAATCCTTCTCACCTTCCTGATGTAACTTTTATCCGGCAGGCGCATCAAAAGGACTACCAAACCTTTTTATGTGAGGACTGTACCGTATGTCGAAGAAATCTTCTCGAAAGAAAAGTTCCATGGCGCAGGGCGGGCTGGGCGGTTTTTTGCGCAAGCCAGCCGGTCAGATCGCTGTGGTTGCAGTTGTGGCTCTGGTCATTTACCTGATTGCCTCGAGCGCGGGCGGGGGCGTTTCGACCGCGCAGGCGAAAGAAATCAGTGTGGATGAAGCCTACGAGTTGTATCAGGCAGGCACCTTTGTTTTGGATGTGCGCACGCAGGAGGAGTGGGACGAATATCACGCGCCGAATACCACCTTGATTCCATTGGACGAATTGCCGAACCGGTTAAGCGAACTGCCGAAGGACCGTGAGATCGTTGTTGTGTGCCGCTCGGGGAACCGCAGCCAGGAGGGGCGCGATATTCTGCTCGATGCGGGTTTCAACGCAACTAGTATGGCGGGCGGCTTGAAGGAGTGGTACGCGAAGGGGTATCCCATCGAGGGCGCGCCGCAGTAAACCCACCGCCCTTAGCAGGTGACTATAAATCAAAACACTGGGATTTCATCCCAGTGTTTTTTTGTTATTCTTTCCATTCCAACATTTACGCTGCCACAGGGACAAAAATACTAGGCTTCCAATGCGGCTTGACCATATGAGTATTGACGCGCGCAAACACAATCGGCTTGCCTTCACTTCCGTACTTATCCAGTAAATCCAAATTTAACATGCGGACTTCGGGATCGTCTTCAGGCAAAAGTACTAATTCAAAATTCTCCGGCAAGACATCCAATATATCCGGGTTGTTCATAATGTATTTAATGACTTCACCGGTTAAGTGGACGTTGCGTTCGATGGCTTCATTTTTTACTTTTGTTTTAGCCATTGTTCGTACCTCCTGCGGTACTCGTGCCGATTCTTCACAACATCATTCATGGCAATATTGAACGCTTCATTGTAATCCTGTACAGACATTTCCGTCTTCTCTTCTTTTCGATGAGGGTGCAGCACATCGCGGTGAGCGTATCCATGGGTTGTGCCATAACGTACAACAGGTGTCCATTCGCCATCTTCCGAGAATAAACACTCCAATTGGACAACAAACCTTGATATTTGACCGCGTTCCGTTTCAAATCTTACGCGCAGGGCAGTTTCGTCATCCAAAAAGCGGCGGAATTCCACGGTTCGCATGGGATAATTTTACATCAAATCCATTTTTCCCTCTTTTACGGGTATCTTCCGCGCAAATTGTTATGGTCTATTTTATCGGCATCCCGTCAAATGATAGACTTTCGCAGATGGCAGGGTGAAGGACGGTGTGTACCAGGCGGGTTGGTGTTCGAGTTTGGCGGGGTCGAAACTTTGGGCGGTTCCGCCGATGTAGATGTAACTCACTCCATTGTTGCAAAGTTGGTTGTGAGTTTCCACCTGGTCAAATTGGATATCCGCGCCGGAGAGTTGGATGGGGCGGGAGAGAAGCGGGGGAATCCAGATACCCGCATCCACGCCGGTTTGGGTTTGGGGCGGCTCGAAGGAGGTGACGTACAAGCCTGTGGATGCGATCAGGATTTTTGCGTCGTGTGGGGTTGCTTCGCCCACCCAGGAGAGGGCGGCGAGGTCGTCGCGGGTGACGAAGCGGCAGCAAGCGGAGGGATACAGGTCATAGGTTCGGGCGGAGTTAAGAAGAACAAAGCCAAAGAGGAGGATGATTACGAAGTGCTGAATCAGCATCCGGCCTGGGAGGAGGCGTGCGAGGGCGTGGATCAAGCCTGAGAGTCCGAGTCCACCAAAGAGGGAGAGGGGGATGAAGGCAAACATCTGCACAAAGGGACGGTCGAGCAGGGTTTGAACGCCGTGGATGGGAATGGTGATGGGGATAAAAAGGCAAAGCGCGGCAAGGGCGAACCAGGAAAGCAGGAGGAATGTTTGGCGTGGAAATCGATAGGCGGAAAAAAGGATGAGAGATGGAAGGAGGATCAGGATGGGGGAGTCGCTCTTGAGATAAACATTGAGGAGTGTTTGGAGAGCGGGGTTTTGTTGAACGAAAAAAATTTCGAGGGCGAGAAGCGAAATGAGAAGAATTGATCCGGCGAGGCGATGAGGTTTGGAAAGCCGCTCCCAGACAAGGGTTAGGAGGATGGCGGGGAGAAGCAGGCTGTAGAGGATCAGAGTCCGCGAGTGGATGAGGGTGGAGGCGAGAATGGCGGCGGCGAGCAGAGGGAGTATCCGCTTTTTAGTCGCATCGTTTCGATAAAGGGTTTGCATGAGACCGAGAACGAGGGGAATGAAAAAGAGACTCAACAGCGCGGGGTATTTGCCCCAGTTCATCAGATGGGCAGGCATGTGAAAGCCGAAGCCTGCCAGCAGGCAGGTAAATAAAGCGGCGGGAGCAGACTCGGTTTCACGCTTGACGAGGAAATAAAATGTGAACGGAAGAAGGGCAAGCAACAACGGACCCGAGACGAGCATCAGGTCGGCGATATCCTGTTTGAAGAAATAAGCAAGCGGTGCCAGGATGTGATGGCAGCCGAGATGGTAATATCCGCCGTTCAGGATGTCGCCAGAGATGCCGGTCTGATAGGTTTTGAGCAGGGTTCGGATGAGTCGGTAATGTTCGGCGGAGTCGAAGTAGGAGGGCAGTGGCAGGTCGTAGATGAAGGCGAAGCGCAGGATGAGAGTGGGGGATAGAAGTACAAGCGCGCTCAGGATGATAAAAATCTGTGGTTTCTTTTTGGGAAGTATAAATATTGAAAGGAATATCAGAATGAAGGCGAATGCGCCGCCGACAGTTGAGTTGACAAGGGAGGAGACTGCGAAGGTCAGGAGTGAAAGGATGACCACTGGCAAAGCCCATCCCGCTGTACTGATTGAAAGGAGATCGGCTTCGTCGAGTGAGGCGCCGAAATAGCGGAAGAAGAATCCGCGTGTTATGAAAATTCCCCAGAAGATAAAGAACAGAAATATGACAACCGCCGGAATGTGATCGGACAAGGCGGAGAGACCGTCTGACCAGGGATTCATTTATGGGTAGTTGGGATAGGAAGTGAAAGTGGGTTCAGGTGTTTCTTCGTCCAACGACTCGTCGGTGGATGAAGGCGTTGCGGTTCCGCTTATGCCGGAACCAAGACCCGATTCTTTCGTGGTTGAGGCTTCTCCCACCTGTGGGGTTGTGACCAGAAAGGCATTGACAGTGAACGCGCCGCGCGCGAGCAAACGGTCATCCAGTTTCGCGAGAATTTGAATCTCGATGCCTTCGTCGAGGTTAAGCGCCTTGCCGGTGCAATATACGCTAGTCTCGTCGATTTTGCTCCAGACGCATTCGTAAACATCCGCGCCGGTGTTTCGGGCAATGTTCAGATAGAAGGCGGGGTATTGATCGGACGGAACAAACAGATTTACCACCGTATCGCCGAAGGCATCGCGTCCGAACGATACGATGCATAAATCAGTGAGACGCGCGCCGCAATAGCCAAAGGTCTCCGGTTCGAGGGTGGGGACGGAAGGCGTGCCGCTAAGGCCTGAACAAGCCAGCATGAGGGCAAGAAATATTCCCGCAAGCAGGGCGCGGGATGTCCGCGATGAATGAAGAGGGCGAAACATTAAATTCATTCTACCATTTTCGATTCGCGGCGGATCGGTATGGGTACATGAAGCCATAACATAAGTAAATCGTCGAATGTTTTTTACAGATATTGACCGCCGACCGCAGACCATAGACCGCGGTCCGCCGTCGGCTTGTGGTGTTAAATTTCTTTTAGCGTTTTACTTAGCAACCACAGAGGCGCGGAAGTTTTTCTTCTTTCATTTGTTTTTAGAACATTGCTGTTTGCTTCGGAATATTGTCTTCGTCTTTTCCGCTCCAGCCGAATTTTTTCAAATCCACTTTGCCTTTGGCGTCGAAGACCACGCCTTCCGCTTCCAACAGCGGACGCTGCCTCTCCGCGCCGGGGCGTTCACTGATCCTGCCTTGCGAGTTGATGACTCGCTGCCAGGGCACATCCTCTGGGCAGTTTGCCATCGCGCCGCCTACCCAACGCGGAGCGAATGCAGCATACGCTTCAAGCTCCACGCCATTGGGCGGCGGAATCATTTTGGCGATCTGCCCATAGGTGGCGACCTTTCCACGCGGGATGAGGCGGGCGATCGCCCAGACTTGTTCGTAAAAGGCTTGCGGGTTGGGGGGAGATGAAAAAGATGGCATTCGATTCTCCTTTCTATTTTCTGTTCCAACCATATTTGCGCATGTCGATTCGTCCGCGATCATGGAAAACGACGCCTTCATCTTCCAACATTAATTTATGACGCTTCGCCTCCAACCCGTCCCGTTCTGTGATCTGCCCCTTTGAGTTGACCACACGCTGCCACGGAATCTCATTAGGGCTGGCGGCGACGGCATTGCTAACCCACAAGGCACCAAACTCTGCGAAGGTCGCTTCATCCACACCGGCGGGCGGACGCAGCATCTTGGCGATCTGCCCGTACGAAGCGACCTTTCCACGTGGGATGCGGGCGACGATGTTCCATACTTGGGCGTAAAACGCTTGCGGGTCTGGTAGGGTGGGGAATTCGGGCATGGGGTTCCTTTTTGGTGGCAAGTTGAAAGTGACAGGTCGAAGGTTGTTAACGCCGGGCGAGGTACTTGTAGAAAATAGTCTGACGGACATTGGCGATGAAGTTTTGTGAGAGTTCATCGGTCATGAATTGCAGGGTGGGCAAGGCATCGGCAGTAAGAGAGCCGGGGTGTTCTTCTTCCGGTTTGCCGGGCTGGGCGAGTTTTGTGATGGGGTCGGTGGAGAAATCGCAGGTGGAGCAGGACTCTTGCAGGAAATAGTAATCGTAGGTGCGGTAGAGGGAGCGGTTGATTTCGTAGAGGGGAGTGAGGGAGCCTAAGAACAGTAAACAGTAAACGGTAATCAGTAATAGGCGAGGGGTAAATTTATTGAAGATGGTTTCGCCTGTCATCAGCATGAGGTAAAAAAGCGGGTCGATGGAGGCGCGCATGACGAAGTCGCGGTCACTGCCGAGTTGGATGAATGGGATGAAGGCGAGGAGAACGCCGGTGATGATCCAACGCGGGTCTTTGTATTTGGACGGAACTAGGATGAGCCAGAGAATGCCGCCTTCGAACAGGAAGAAGGTGAGGAATTTGGTCAAAGGGATGGATTGGAATCCGCGGGATTGGGCTGCGGTGTTGGAGGCGAAGAAGAGAGAGGAAAGAAGAAAGATGATGAGGGCAGAGAGGAGTTGTTCCCAGCGAAGGTTTTTGAAAAGGGATTTGAAGTCGGTTTGCTTGATGAGTTCGATGAGGATGTAGGGGAGAAGTCCCAGCGAGGCGAGGGGGGCGAAGAAGAAGCAGAGCGAGAAGAGAA